>CAYOKF010000273.1:0-2377 GCA_964404475.1 uncultured Dehalococcoidaceae bacterium
ACTGCCTGGTCAGGCCCGGGGTGTCACAATGGCTGTGGAGTCCTCTTATATACCAGGGACGGCAAGCTGGTTAAAGTTGAGGGTGATCCTGAACACGCCTTAAGTCAGGGGCGCCTGTGCCCCCGCTGCCTGGCGATGACCGAAGTAATCTACCACCCTGACCGCCTGAAATACCCGCTGAAAAGGGCGGGGAAGAGGGGAGAGGACAAGTGGCAGCGGATAACCTGGGACGAAGCCCTGGATACTATCGCCGGTAAATTCAATGAAATCAAGAGGGATTACGGAGCCGAGTCCGTAATTTTCTGTAACGGCACGGCCAGGGATATCATCTACTACATCACCAGACTGGCTTTCTCTTTTGGCAGCCCCAACCTGCTGGCTTTCGGCCCTTTGCACGGGCATGCCTGCCACATCCCCAAGGTAATGACCATGCAATTTACTTTCGGCGGGTATGAGGTCGCCGATTGCGCCCAGTTCTTTCCTGACCGGTACCAGAACCCGGACTGGAAGGTGCCCGAGTGCATCATTATCTGGGGTAATGAGACGACAATGTCCAATCCTGATGGTTTTCTGGGACACTGGATAGTCGAGTGCATGAAGCGCGGCAGCGAACTGATCGTCATTGACCCCAGGAGGACCTGGCTGGCAACACGCGCCAGCCTGTGGCTGCAAGTCAGACCCGGCACCGATAGCGCTCTGGCCCTGGGCATGCTGAACGTGATAATCAACGAAAAGCTCTATGATGAGGTGTTTGTCCGGGAGTGGACTCACGGCTTTGATAAACTTAAGGAGCGCGTCCAGGAATACACTCCGGAAAAGGTCTCCGAGATTACCTGGATACCGAAAGAGCAGATAATTTCCGCTGCCAGAAAGTATGCCACCAGCAAGCCGGCCGCCATTCAATGGGGGGTTGCCGTTGACCAGTCCAAGGAATGCATGCCTACTCTGCATGCAATCGTCGCCCTGATGTCAGTTACCGGCAACCTGGAAGCGCCGGGAGGCAACGTGGTACGAGGGCAACTCTTCGGCTTACACCAGTTTCTCAGCTGGGGAATCGAGATGCTGTCCGAAGAGCAGAAAAATAACAAGATTGGCGCCGGAATTTACCCGCTGCACGACTATGGATATCCCATGCCCCCGGGGGCATGTTTAATAGACCAACTTTTAACCGACAAGCCATATCCGCTCAAAGCCGCCTGGATACAGACTACCAATACCTTCGCTTGTGGAGCTGCTGATTCCAGAAGGACTTACGAAGGCTTTAAAAGGCTAGACTTCGTGGCTGTGGCTGACCTGTTCATGACTCCCACCGCCATGGCGTTTGCCGATATTGTGCTGCCGGCAGCTACCTACCCGGAAAGGGACGGCATTTATGTTCCCATAGGGGGTTCAGACTGCATTGGCACTATCAACAAGGCGATTGAACCCGTAGGCGAGTGCAAATCTGACATGGAAATAAATCTGGAACTGGGTAAAAGGCTCAATCCGGAAGCCTGGCCCTGGGAAAATACCGGGGAGATGTTCAACGACATGTTGCAATCAACCGGTATGACCCTTGAGGAGCTCAGGGTTAAGGGAAATCTCTACGGTAAATTCGAGTATAAAAAGCACGAGAAGGGACTCCTGAGGCCGGACCAGAAACCGGGGTTTAATACGCCTACCGGAAAAGTAGAGCTATATTCAACAATATATGAGAAATGCGGACTGGACCCGCTACCCTACTTTGAAGAGCCCCCGGAAAGCCCCGTCAGCACCCCGGAAATAGCCAGGGAATACCCCCTGGTACTAACTACCGGAGCCAGAACCAGATATCGCTTCCATTCCGAGCACCGCCAGGTTCCATCACTGCGCAGGTTGAACCCGGACCCGATAACCGAAATCCATCCCGAAACGGCGGCGGAACTGGGTATCGCGGACGGCGACTGGATATACATTGAAAACAAATACGGCAGATGTCAGCAAAAAGCCAGACTTACTGACGGTATCCATCCGCGCGTAGTCAATGCCCAGCACGGCTGGTGGTTCCCGGAAAAACCGGCAGATGAACCCAGCCTGTACGGAGCCTGGGAATCAAACATCAATCTCCTGCTTCCCGGCGGATGGACAGGCAAAGCGGGCTTTGGCTACCCCTTCAAAGCCCAGATGTGCCGGGTTTATAAAGTGAAGGATCAGTAAACGGCCAAAACCTTAAAAAAAGGGCAGAGTTACCTTCCCTCTTTATCTATCATTTTACCACTTCCCAGACTGGTACCTTATAGATTAATACGATTACCGTATGATAAATTAAGGTTTGATCATTCTTTATAAAAAGCATCGGGAACGCTGCTGATAAAAATACGAGTTTAAAGCCACCACGGAATCACTTACAGTTTGCCTT
>CAYOKF010000274.1:0-2371 GCA_964404475.1 uncultured Dehalococcoidaceae bacterium
TGGTGAGGTTGCTGATGGGAAGTATACCCCGGCAGCTAAAGCCACCTGGCAGTACACTGACACTAAAACTCCGGCTGCGGATACCACATTAAAAGACCCCGATTGTGTCTTCCAGCTGCTGAAGAAGCACTACTCGCGCTATGATGTGGATACGGTATGCAGCATCACCGGCACGCCGAAGGATGTATATCTGGAGGTCTGCCAAACCTTCTGCGCTACGGGGCAGAAAGGTAAGGCAGGCACCATCATGTATGCCATGGGGGCTACCCAGCATACCTACGGCACCCAGAACGTCAGGTCCTACGCGGTGCTTCAGCTTCTGCTGGGGAATATGGGCGTTGCCGGCGGGGGTATAAACGCCCTGCGGGGCACATCTAATGTCCAGGGTTCGACCGATATGTGCCTGTTAAGCCACATTTTGCCAGGGTATCTCGCCGTGCCCAAAGAAGGTGATGCCGGCCTTGAGGCTTACCTCAATAGAGTTAGCCCGGCAACCATCACGCCGCAGGGCCTGTCCGGAGATAAAAGCGCTAACTGGTGGGGCAATTACAAGAAGTATATCGTGAGTCTGCTTAAGGCGTGGTACGGTGAAGCTGCTAACATGGATAATGACTTCTGCTTTAACTATCTGCCCAGGTGTGACTCCAGTGTGAACTATACTCACATCGGGATGTTCGAGGCGATGGGTCAGGGTAAAATCAATGGCCTCTGGGTCTGGGGACAGAACCCGGCTGTCGGCGGGCCTAATTCCAACGGGGAACGTGAGGCTCTGGGTAATCTGGACTGGCTCGTTGTCGCCGATATCTGGATGAACGAGACCTCGGAATTCTGGAAGAGGCCCGGGGTGAATCCGCCCGATATTAATACCGAGGTGTTCGTTCTTCCGGCAGCCTGCTCCTACGAAAAGGAGGGGAGCATCAGTAATAGCGGTCGCTGGGCACAGTGGCGCTACAAAGCCGTGGAGCCGCCGGGAGTGGGCATCCCTGACCTGGAGATTATGAACCTCATTATGCTTAAGCTGAAGGAGCTTTATCAGGCGGATACTGCGGCGCCTAATGCCGAAGCTATTAACAGGTTGGACTGGAACTATGGGGCTCATATCACCGCCGACGCCGTCGCCAGGGAGATTAACGGCTATGACCTGGTCACCGGCAAATTAATGGAGAGCTTCGTGGCTCTCAAGGACGATGGTACCACCAGCTCCGGGAACTGGCTCTACTGCAATATGTATACCGAGGCGGAAGGCAACAAAGCCAAGAGACGGGATACGGTAGATTCGCACCCCAACCGAATCGGCCTTTATTCCGGCTGGTCATGGTGCTGGCCGGTGAACCGGCGCATTATCTACAACCGGGCATCAGTTGACCTGGACGGAGTGCCCTGGGATAAGGAGCACCCGGTCATTCTGGACTATAATCCCGAAACCAAATGGCAGGGCGATATTCCTGACGGTGGCTGGCCGCCGATAAACCAGGCCAAAGAAGGTGAGAAATACCTGCCTTTCATCATGAAGCCTGAAGGTATAGCACGCCTCTGGGGCTACGGACTTAACGAGGGGCCGCTACCTGAGGTCTATGAGCCGTGGGAGAGTCCGCTGGGGGCTAACCTGATGTCGGGTACCAAGTATAACCCGTGCGCTTTTATCGGTACTTACATGAATGAGCGGGGTACGCCTGACCAGTTCCCTTATATTGGTACTACCTACCGATGTACCGAGCACTGGCAGACCGGCATCATGACCAGAAACCTCCCCTGGCTGGTAGAGCTCATGCCGGAGATGTACATAGAAATGGGTGAAGACCTGGCCGCCGAGAAGGGCATCACCAGTGGCGATAAGGTAATAGTAAGCACAGCACGTGGAGAAATAAAGACGGTAGCCGTAGTAACCAAGCGCTTCCGTCCTCTGGAAGTGGGTGGCAAGACTATGCATCATATAGGTGTACTCAACCACTGGGGTTACAGCGGCATGTCTACAGGTGATAGCGGCAATATTCTTACCCCCCATGTCGGTGATGCCAATACGACCATACCGGAGTACAAGACTTTCCTGTGTAATGTAAGGAGGGCATAAGATGAGTAAAGCCGTACTATACGACTCGACTAAGTGCATAGGATGTAGAGCCTGTCAGGTGGCCTGCAAGCAGTGGAACGAGCTGCCGGCAGAGACGACTACAAATCAGGGGACTTATGAGAACCCTCCAAAATTATCTGCCAAAACCTTTACCAAGATACGCTTCACGGAAGTAGAAGATAACGGTAAGTTCCACTTCGTCTTTAATAAAGTCCAGTGCATGCACTGCGAGCACCCGGCCTGCGTGGCAGCCTGCCCGGTAGGCGCTTTGCAGAAGACACCCGAAGGGCCTGTAGTTTA
>CAYOKF010000275.1:0-2360 GCA_964404475.1 uncultured Dehalococcoidaceae bacterium
GACCGGTGATATGTCAAGCTGGTTACCCGAATTAACCTCAGGCTTAAACCTGAAAGATATGGGGGTGGAAAGCAGGCATATAGTCTTAGCACTTTATAATCAGTTAAGCGAAATATTAAAAAAATGCGAATTACGGATTAACCTTGTTCCACTGGACGGACTGGTGGAATCATTGCGCGTGATAAAGGAGCCGGAAGAAATAGAACTTATCCGCCGGGCAGCAGCGATAAGCGACCAGGCTTTTACTCACATTGAAACCATAATTCGTGCCGGCATGAGCGAGCGGGAAGTGGCCTGGGAAGTGGAGAAATTCATGCGCGAGCATGACAGCGAAGCTTTACCCTTTGATGTTATCGTCGCCTCAGGTCCCAATGCGGCATTGCCTCACGCCAAGCCCTCGGCACGCCTGATAGACACCAATGAGCCGGTTTTAATTGATATCGGTGCCAGGATTGAAGGCTACTGCTCTGACCTCAGCCGAACCCTCTGCCTCGGCACCGATGACACCTTTGCCAAAATATATAGAGTTGTCCTTGACGCACAGGTAAGTGCAATGTCTATAATAAAAGAAGGCAACACTGCCGGGCAAGTTGATAATGCTGCCAGAGATGTCATTCAGCAGGCAGGTTATGGTGAAGCTTTCGGGCACGCGCTGGGACATGGTGTCGGGCTGGCGCCACATGAATCACCCAGGCTCGGGCCCGGTTCACAGGAATTGCTTACCTCAGGCATGGTATTCACCGTCGAGCCCGGTATTTATCTCAAGGGCTGGGGAGGAGTCAGAATCGAGGACTTGGTAATCATGGAAAATGGCATAATCAACGTAATTTCAAGAGCCAGGAAGGGGAAAAATGATTAGCGGTAGTGAGCTAAGAAGGGGAGTTATTATTGAACTGGAAGGCAAGCTTTATCAGGTTATTGAATACCAGCATGTTAAAATGAAAAGAACCGCGCTGGCGAAGGTTAAACTACGTGATATTAATGCCGGCCACACCGTGGAGCGCACTTTCCAGTCTGGTGATAAACTGGTCAGGGCACGTCTTGATTCCAGGCAAATGCAGTATCTCTACCATGACAGTGGCCTCTATTACTTCATGGATGAAGAGAACTTCGAGCAGATGCCACTGAACGCCGCGCAGCTGGGCGATGCCCTGAACTACCTTAAGGAAGGCACTTCAGTTGAGGTATCAACCTACAAGGATGAGATTATAGGAGTGGAGCTGCCCATTACCATTGAGCTGGAGGTGACGGAGAGTGAACCCGGCTTTAAAGGGGATACCGCTACCGGCGGTTCCAAGCCAGTTAAACTGGAAACCGGTCTAACCATTCAGGTTCCCCTTTTTATCAATGAAGGGGATATTATCAAGGTGGATACCCGTACCGGTGAATATCTGGAAAGGAGTAGCTAATATCGCTAATTTGCTAAAAGCTGACCTTCACATTCATACCGAATACTCCATGGACTGTGAGTCACCTCTGGAGAAGATTATCAATCGCTGTCTGGAGCTGGATATAAACTGTATTGCCGTAGCTGACCATGGCACCGCTGAGGGGGCGCTGAAAATGCAGGGCATGGCCCCATTTCCGGTAATCGTCGCTGAGGAAGTGTTGACTGATGACGGTGAAATCATGGGCATGTTTCTTCAGGAGACAATACCCAGCGGTATGTCGCTTGCTGATACGCTTAACCAGATAAAAGCCCAGGGGGGACTGGTCTGCATACCTCATCCCTTTGATACCTTCCGCGGCTCCGCTCTGGGCAGCAAGATTAACGAAATACTTGAGCAAATTGATATCATCGAGGTTTTTAACGCAAGAAGCCCCCTTCTTCGCAGTTCCGACAAAGCCAGGCAGTTCGCAGAGAAATACGGCTTTGTGCAGAGTGCCGGCAGTGACGCCCATCACATCCATGAAATCGGCAATGCTTATGTCGAGATGGCCGAGTTTAACGGCAAAGATAGTTTCCTTCAAGCCCTGGCCCGGGGTAAAATTCACGGGCACAAGACCAATCTGTTGCGACATATTAACAGTACCTGGGTAAAAATAAAAAATCTTCGGTGATAGAGGATGTATAAACTTGGCTGGTTTTCCACCGGCAGAGGCCCTGGCTCGCTTGGTCTCCTGAAAACAATGATGGAGCATATCCAGTCCGGTGATATTGACGCCCGTATCGACTTCGTATTCTGCAGTCGGGAGCGCGGTGAGACGGATGCCACCGATACCTTCCTGGCCACTGTTGAGGGCTACGGACTGCCTCTGGTCACCTTCTCCTACCGCAAGTTCAGGGCCGGGCGGCAAACCATGGACGAACAAGGTAACCTGGCCCCCTGGCGTCTGGATTATGACCGTGAGGTAATGAA
>CAYOKF010000276.1:0-2348 GCA_964404475.1 uncultured Dehalococcoidaceae bacterium
GTAACTGGGAGAGAAACGGGAAATTTTATGAGAAATTCTTCAGATTGAAAGTGTGGAAGAAAAGACTACCTGATGGTGCGGCCATATTCAAGAACGGTTTCGAGAAAAAGCATCTGAAGGAAACCAACAAGGATTATCTTGATTCCTTTATTAAAGAGACCTGCCGTGCGGAACTCACCCACTGGATTGTATTTCTATTCGGGCCGGTATTTCTTATCTGGAATCTGTGGTGGGTTGGAATGGTAATGATACTATATGCAGCCGTTGTTAATATACCGTGTGTCATCACTCAAAGATATAACAGGATCAGGCTTCAGAGAATAGCCAGGTAATAGCCAGGTATCAGATGAGGTGTTTATGAACAACTCTTTTGAAAATATAAAAATAGTCAAAGATATGCTTGCTTCCCAGTATCTGGCAGTGCTAGCCTCGGTGGATACCGGGAAACCATACAGCAATCTGGTTGCCTTTGTGGTAACTAAAGACCTGAAAACAATTGTATTTGTCACCAACAGATATACCCGCAAATATAGAAATATAATAGCGAATGAGAATATATCCTTATTAGTCGACAGCAGGGCTAACCAACCATCTGATTTTTCTACGGCAGTAGCCTTGACTATTATCGGTTCAGCCAGAGAAGCAGGAAACAAAGAACGAGAGAAGCTTGTTTCGCTTTACCTTACCAAACACCCTCACCTGAGCCAATTTGTCAACAACCCATCTCAAGCAGTTATGAGAATAAGTAGCTGACTATATAGTCGCCAGTTTTGATAAGGTTCAAGTTATGCATATTGATGATTGAAGTATTAAGTAAACCATGGACATGGAACTGGTCTCCAAAGTCATCCTGGTTACCGTATACCTGCTTTTTTCTATCATCCGCATAGAATACTACAAGAAATCGAAAAAGGCAGGCTTTAAAACTGTCATTGAAGAGCGCAAGAAGTACCCAATATGGCTCAGCATCTTTATCTGCTACACCGTCTTTACCTTTTTTATATACATACTCTTTCCCCGGGCGCTGGCATGGGCGATGTTGCCGCTACCATTATGGCTCCGGCTTTTTGGTGCCTTCTTGGCATTAGTGGCGCTGTTATGGTTCGTCTGGATACATCGTAGCCTGGGCAGTAACCTTTCCGTCAGACTTCAGATCAAAGACTCCCAAAAACTGGTGACTGACGGGCCCTACCGCTTGATCAGGCATCCCATGTATACGGCTTTCTACGTGCTTCATATCGCCGTCTTTTTTCTCACCGCTAACTGGTTCATCGGCGCAACCTGGCTGGCTGGTCTGACGGTTATCATTCTCTTGCGGGTGAAAAGGGAAGAAGTTATGCTACTGGCCAGGTTCGGCGACCAGTATAATTCATACATGCAACGCACCGGCAGGTTTCTCCCCCGTATCGGTTTTAAAGACCCTAAAAGCAGGCAATGATTCGTTTTTTAAACAGGCCGTAATGTACCGGCAAACACCTGCCAGGCCAGCGCCGACTTGGCAATAAGGCTGAGCAATATGTACATCCTTTCACCAAAGAGGTAATCGCGCCACGGGCCTACCTTTTTGTATTGGAGCACCATATTCAGAGCGAAGCAGAAAAAGAAGACGAAAAGTGTCGGCAGAATGACATAGACGAACGCGGGAACTGCATCTTCAGCTGTTAGGAGAGAACCGAAGAAGTAGATGCCAACGGCAATCCAGGGCGCAACCCCGGCGATACAGCCAATTACATAGGAAGTCCAGTTCGTCTTCTCCGTACTCTGGTTATGCACCTCCATAATCAGCCCGCACAGGTTCATCACCGCTGTCAAGACGAAAGCCATGAAGAGTGCCGCCAGGTCATAGAGACCGCACAACATGCCGATGAGCACAATCATCCATGAAGCGCTGAAGGCATACTCGTACCAGCGCGCATAATTGATGCCCTTCTTCAAATTATTGACGTACTTAGCGAATACTCCTGGCGATGCAACAGTAAAATGTGCGATGGCTGACATTAGCAGGAATACAGCTACCATTGGCCCCAGGGGCAAGTTAAAAGCAGTCTCGGTAACCGGCCCCAGTTTGCCGGTTTCTGGCATATACTCCACGAATGATGTCGTCACCGGCAGGGTAAATTCACTACTGAGAATGAAGACAGCGGCTGCCTGGACCAGGTGAAGAAAACCCATAAAAATGTTGTAGAGACGTAATCTGACGAATTGACTTTCGTAGCTCATGTTACCTCCTTTGTCCTTCACCCCTGCACGAGGGGTTTATTTGGCTGTTTCTCAACAGCCGGGCTCGCCGGGATGACCGCAGCAAGTTTGTCGTTTAACAATCTTAATTGCGTTGTTACGAAAGACGA
>CAYOKF010000277.1:0-2336 GCA_964404475.1 uncultured Dehalococcoidaceae bacterium
GGTGGCATATTCTCCTCGGCGCCGCCAAAATAATAGAGTGGCGCTGCCATTGCCCAGTCCAAATCAGCTTTGCCCCAGGTTAGAGTTTCTTTAATGAAGTGCAATGCCATTCTGGGATTAAAAAAAGAGTATATCACCGGCGCTGCCACAAAGATTACCACGGCGATACGGTGAATGAATCTGGTCATACCGCCTGCAGCTGGAGCACCGATTCCGGGTAAGAATAGAATGGCACCGGTAACAATCAGCACCAGAAATGACGCCGTGTGAATCCAGTGAAACCAGATGGTCCGCGTTTTAAAACGTTCAACTATTCGTGCTTTTGCCATTTAATCTGCTCCTTACCGGGCAGTTCGCTGGTCATTCTTGCCTCCCGGGCAATTATGTAATTGATTCCGAAGCCGGCAATAACCGCTATGGCAGCACCCACGCCAACCCACTGGATAATATCACGTACTGTCGCGGCGGCAGGGAGTTCAGGTTCGGCAGGGAGCCCGTATACCTCTGGCGAATCATCAAGCACATACATTATGTGCAGACCACCCAGTTCCTTTTCTCCATATAGCATGGCGCTGGTGTTGGTCTTGCGTAGTACGGCAACTCTCTCCTTGCCTTCTTTAACCAGGTCAGCACGTTTGCCAAATTTGATAGCGCCCGTCGGGCAGGCTGCGGCACAGGCAGGTTGCTCACCGTTGGTAACGCGGTCTATGCAAAAAGTGCATTTGTCCATAACGGCAGCGCCGGTAATTTCATTGCTCTCCAGCTGTGGCACACCAAAGGGGCAAAACTCGGCGCAGTACCCGCATCCGGAGCACTTCTCCTTATCATACTGGACGAAGCCCAGTTTGTTATAGCTCAGCGCCCCGGTAGGGCAGACTTCAACACAGGCGGCGTCAGTGCAATGGTTGCACGCCTGTTTTCTGGAATGCCATTCATTACCCTCTTTTACTGGCTTAAGGGTGGTCCAAACAATAGGAGAAAGCGGAGGAGGCTGTTCCGGGTCAGGCCGGACAGTCTCCGGTAGTTTATTGTATTCCTTACAGGCAGCATAGCACCACCAGCAGCTTACACATTTGGTAACATCCACCAGCATTGCCATGCCTTCTTGGGTTTGGGGCTCTTTAGCTGCGGCTAGGGCCGGTGGCTGCAGCAATAACAAACCTGCCGCTCCCGCCGAGGCTTTTAAAAAATCCTTCCGAGTTAGTTCCATATAATATTCTGTCCGATACAAAAACGACTATTTGGCTTCAGGAATATCAGTTACAATAACACCTTTATTAGCTTCCCTTTCATCAGGGCTGACGTCTTCGTCAGTCAGGAATATATCTTGGTTGCCGTGGCAGGAATTACAGCTTTCGTTCTGCGGTGTATGCAACTGGATATTATGCGGTGTGGCATACTTCCAGGTTGGCAAGGCATTGAAATCTGGTAAGAGATTATCCCCGTAGTAATCACAGGTGCCAGCACAGGTAGGGACATGGCGCAGCACCACGTATTTGTAAGACTTGGTAGATGACCTGAGTGGATTAAGTCCTATCTCAAAGCGCATCTCTGAAGGGTCACTGGTTCGGCAGGGTACTCCCTTCTCGTCAATAGCCACGTGACAGCTAGAGCAGTTTTTATAAGCTAAGGAGTGACAGACCTGGCAGGAAAGGTCACTCAGATGTTGCTCATGCTGGGGGTTACCTTCGGTGTTGGTCCAGACATCTTCGTGGCAGTCTTCGCACTTGACTACAGCCGGATTCTGATACCTTGTAGCTACGGTCTGGCCTGTGCCGTGGAGTTCCTGGCTGTGGCAGTCAGTGCAGATCATGGTGGCTTGAGTCCAGTGGACATCACCCGGGATTCCTTCATTTTCTCCGAGGTATTCCGCACCGACGCGAGAACCGTGGCAGGCTACGCAGTTATACTTTGTTGACGGAGTCCGGAACTCATGGTCAGAAAGGAGGCCACCGCCTACCTCATCAGGTCGGCTTACGTGACACTGGCCGCAAGAGGTGTGGCATTCTTCACAGTGATTTTCAAAGGCTGTAGCCAGTGGAGAGCCTTCTTCCAGATTGCCTCCCCTGGCTACCAGTGCGGATTTGAAGCCGCTAAGTGTAGCATGAGGGCAGGTCTCATGAGACTGGGCGATATCTTTATGGCAGGTGTCACAATTGCCTTCTGAAGGGTCGGCTATTAGCCCCACATGGGCTATTTCTTTTTCCTCAATGCTGCTATCACCGCCGTGACAGATAACACAGCCGACCTTACCATGTGTACTCTCGACAAACTCAGCATCACCCAGGAAGACCTTTTCCCATACCTCCAACGGAGGTACTTCTCCTCCTCAGCCT
>CAYOKF010000278.1:0-2320 GCA_964404475.1 uncultured Dehalococcoidaceae bacterium
CTTAGCTCTTTCGCACAGCAGGCTTTCCTGGTGCGACTCGCCATACGGTATCCATTTGGGATAAGGCGGTCTCTCCTCATCACCGGGGAAGCTATCAGCCAGCTTCTGCGAGTAAAACTCCAGCTTGCCCGTCGGGGTGTCCAGGGGATTCTTCTCAGGGTCATCGTAGAAAGGCCTTAAGCCCGGGCTGTATTTCTTCCATTCCGGGTCGGTGGGGAAAACAAAATACCCCTTTTCTCTCAATTTCTCAAAGCTGACATGGTCCGCGCCGCCCGAGTTCTCATAGCCATATTTTATCCACTCCTCAACCGACCTGCCTTCTGTATACTTCTCTAGCAGACCCAGCCTCTCCGCTACCATACAGGCTATCTCGTAGTCACTCACGGACTCACCCATGGGTTCGATACATTTTTTTTCATCTAAAAGAGCGTTGAAATGTCCGCTGCCGTTGGATGCTGCGATATCATCCTCCTCAAATTTGGTGTTGACCGGCAGGACGATATCGGCAAATAGACAATCGTTCTCCAACCACGGGTGCTGGGCCAGCATGAATTCTATCTTTGGACTTCTGACCGCCTCTATCAGCCGGTTGCCACCGTTCCAGCAGGTTATCCAGCAGGGCGTATCCGTCCATATCATGTGTATCTCCGAACAACCCTCGGCGGGATACGTGTATTTCTGGAACTGGTTCTCACGCGGCGCGGCTAATAACGTGGTGCCGTACCAGCTGAGAGGCGGATTGAGAATGGCGTCAGCAATGAGGGTCTTGGGCAGAATTTGTTTCGGCAGGTTCTCAAAATTATACCCGTGATGCGCCGGCTGCACGTCCGGAATCACCATAGACCTAGGTAAAGCCATCTGATTGGGGTCGCAAAAGATGCTCCACTCAAGCAGCTTGAACTGGTTAGCTCCCGGTTTGCCCAATCCCTGCATCCCCATCAGTACAATCTGCATCCTGGCGGGTTCAGTTGCATATGGCCCTCTGATGTAGCCGCCTCCATTACCATGTGCTATCGATGTTGGCTTGGATGCCCATTCTCTCGCCAGTGCTTTGATGATTCTTGACGGGACGCCGCATAGCTCAGCCGCCCATTTGGGCGTCTTGGGTATACCGTCTTCTTTCCCTAAAACATAATCCTTGACCTTGTCAAATCCAACGGAGTGCGTTTCTATATATTTTTTATCATACGTGCCCTCGGTAAGCCAGACATAGGCTATGGCAAGCTGCAGGCACATATCCGTGTTAGGCAGAATCGGTATCCATTTGTCGGCATGAATTGCTGCTGAGTAATTCACATCCGGACAGATGAATATGGATTTTATGCCAAGCTCCGTGAACCAGTACATAATTAAACTCGCAATCTGTCCGGCCCACCCCCAGCACGTGACCTCTGCGTCACACCCCCAGTACAGCATAAGCCCGGTATTATCGGCAATATCAGAGACAAGATTGCACTGGCGCCCCTGACCCACCGGCTCCTGTCCCCAGACATGCTTGGCTCCCCAGTACCACCCCTCCCAGCTGTCCGGGTTCCTGGCTTGCTGGGTGTATCCCCCCAAAAGCCTGAGGAGATCTCTCTGGGCCCCGTGAGGGCCGTGCACACATTTTGTCTCACCATGTCCGTCTGACTGGCAAAGTATCGTGTATGGCCCGTACTTGTCGATTACCCTTTTTATCTCGCTGGCTATTATATCCAGCGCCTCATCCCATGAAATCCGGACAAAGCCGCTCTTGCCGCGGTTCTCCACATGCCTGTCGCCGCTGGGGTCAAAATCAACCCTCTTCAGCGGATACAAGATTCTATTTGCGGAGTAAACACGCTTTTTATACGCCAGCGCCAGAGGGTCTATTAATGATTTTAATCCCGGCTCAAGGCTCTTCCCGCGCGCCTCGATTTTCCAGGGTCCGAATTCTTCGGGCTTATACTTCCAGTCATAATGCAGCGGTCTAAGCCTGATTATTTTACCGTCCTTAACATCAACGGCGGTGGGTTTAGATTCCATGGCATGAGCACCAATAAAACTAAGCCCTTTTATAATTGTTTTCTCTTCGCTTTCCATTTATCCCCCCTTATACAAAGATTCTGGTCAGCATGTAGACCCGTACATAAACTGGCATTTCACCACGTGAAGTTGACTAAACTAAATAACAACCTAACTCCAATCTATGTTGAGAACGCTTGGGCACCCATCATCGACCGGAAAAGCTTTGAACAGGTTCAGGCGTATTTGATGGTGAGGGTCACCCAAGATAACTCATCCCAGCGTGGTGGCTCTAGAGCCTGCCCATGTTCTGGGGCGCGTTATCTACCCTTGAAGT
>CAYOKF010000279.1:0-2301 GCA_964404475.1 uncultured Dehalococcoidaceae bacterium
TTTTGCCTGGACGAATACCGAGGGCATCAAGGCGGCGGACCATGCCGGGGCCGCCCTGAACTTCGATGATTTTACCCTTATCTCCGGAACGCATCTGTCTCAGTGTTACTGGCTTTCCTGACGACATCGGTTTCATTTCCTTTCTGCTATTGTCGGCCTGTAATCATTGTGGTCACCCCCGGTAGGGGCGGGTAATAATCAGGTCTTCTTGTTCCGGCATTCGGAACAGTAGCCTGCTATGCGGATCTCGGTTTCGGTAATGGCAAAATCTTTAGCCTCCGCTACGTTCTTCTTGAGGTAGCGGGCTAGTGAGTGCTGAAATTCAATAACCTTGCCGCAGCCCAGGCATACCAGGTGATGGTGCTCGGTAGCCGGCTTGACCTCATAGCGGTGGTGCGTCTCATCGAAGTGGAGCTCCTCGATAATACCCAGTTTTTTGAATGTCTGTAATGACCGGTAAACAGTGGACAGGCTGAGGTGTGGGTCCTTCTGACGGGCACGGCGGTGGATCTCTTCAGCATCAAAGTGACCCTGCCGGATGATGTTCATAATCAGCGACCGCTGGTTGGTAACTCTCATACCGGCCTCTTTTAATGTTTCATGGCTGAGGTTTTTCATCGTGCTATCACCTCAGAATAATATAGCAAATGCTTATCATTTGCATCTACATTATAAATCATATTGCCTTTTCTGTCAAACCGTCCGCCAGCCTGTGTTCTGAAGCGGCGCTATTAAAGATATTAAACTGGCAGGATGTAACCGGGTAATTGGAGTCAGAGAAATCATTTATTAGCGTATTTTCAGTCTTTTCTTTATTTCCGGAATTGTTTCCTGCGCGGCCTGTTCCCCATGCTGGATGCACTCAGGTGTGTGGTGAAAGTCACCGGCGCCGATATGTGCCACCTGAGGTTCAATGATAATATCAGCAGATTCCATACATACCCTGGCCAGCGCGTAAGTGCCGATAAATGTTGACTGCATTAGGATATGAATAATGTTGGGCTCCCTGGCTGTTTTTAGCGCTTCCTCGCTGGTGTGGTGTATTCTATCGGTGACGTCTGGTATTACGTTTACGGCAATAATAAAGTCCGCCCCCATTCTTTGCAGTACACTTACTGGCACCGGGTTTACCAGACCGCCGTCAACGAGGTACCTGCCTTCCCGTTCAACTACGGTAAATATTGCCGGAATTGATATGCTGGCTCTTACTGCTTCCGGTACTGAGCCGTGGCTGATAACCACTTCTTCACCGGTTTCGATATCGGTGGCTACGCAGGCAAAGGGCAATTTCAGGTCAGTGAATTTGATATTGCCACCAATAATGGTGGCCAGCAGGTCTTTAATTTTCTCACCCCGGATAAAACCGGATCTGGGCAGGGACGGGTCAATAAAAGAGGCCAGCTTCCTTTGGCTCAGCTTTATTGCCTGGTTTTTTATAAAGTCGCTGTCTTTCCCCTGGGCGTAAAGGGCACCCACTACCGCGCCGGAACTGGTTCCGGCAACCATGTCGATGGGGATTTTTTCTCTCTCCAGGATTTCTAGGACGCCGATGTGCGCCATTCCGCGGGCGGCACCGCCGCCCAGCGCCAGTCCTATTTTTCCTTTGGTCATTTTACGCCTCTTTTGAAAAACCAGGGGTAAGCGTTTATGAAATTACCCTGATAGCCAAAAAGGACAGCCAGGGCTAAAACCAGCATGGCGATATCCAGGTATAGCGCTGCGGTATTGGTAATTATTATACCAAATATATTCTCCGAACCGAAGCAATTACAGGGGTTGTGCTCCTGCCCGTGACGCAGCAGCCATACATTGTTGGCGATGAAGCCGGCGATCAGCAGTATGGAAAAAAGGGACATCAGCCTGGCCAGTACGCCGATAATTAACAATACGCCGATAGCCAGTTCAGCCAGGGGGAGCCAGACCAGAATGGCACTGGTGAAGGCTGACGTCAGGTAAAAATGCGTGAACTGAGGGAAGTAGCTATAGAAAACGTCAAGAATTGCTGCCGGGTGCAGTATCTTACCCAAACCGGCGGCAACCAGAATGATGCCAAGAATGATGCCGGCGATAATCCCCGGCCAGTGTCTATTCTGTATTTCCAGGGTTATTGCCACAGTTCCTCGATGTCTTTTTCCACCTGTTCCTGGCTTGCCGATTGGTCAATGGCTGTAAACTCACGGTAAGACTGCGCAGAGCCGTATTCCCGTGTTTTGACTACTACGGGCATCGGTACGGCATGACCGAAGATAAGCGCCTGCTGCTTTGATTCCAGACGGGCTAGAACTCCTCTGAGGGCGGTCC
>CAYOKF010000280.1:0-2264 GCA_964404475.1 uncultured Dehalococcoidaceae bacterium
TTTGAAGCTTTGCATCGTGTTCTTGTTCGCATTTTGACAAGATATCTTCGAGCTTGCTTACCGTAACACCCGTCTTATTAATAAGATCGTTAATCTTCTTAAATGGTAAAATACCTATCGGTTGCGTCGTAATGGCTCCGAATGCACTGAGGATAAGTTGAATTTCTGAAGATAGTTTTGATTTCTCTGTATCCAATGTTTGGTCATGATATTGAGTTTTGTGGTAATCAAGGTCTCGAAGTCTCCTGCGAATAATCTGTGCTTGGGATTTAATTTGTTCGAAAAAATTTTCAGTACGGCCAAATATTTCAAGTTCTTGTGCAATTGGCAAGTCGATATTAATCTCCGGGGTATAACGCGGACCTGCAGTCTTGAGCGATTCGTCTAAACGAGCCTTGCACCAATCTATATCAAATCCGTGAATGTCGAACCAGAAACGGACCCGCCCGAGGTTTTTAGGATGAGCTAAAAGTTCCAGTAACTCAGAATTTCCCCAATAGACAAATTCAACAGCCATCCCTAGTGACGATGCCAAGCCTGTCCATGTCTTCAAATGGTCTTCCCAGCGTTCTTTAGCGGACTTTCGACCATCAATGCGAGCGTCCGGACGGTCTAACGGAACACAAATGAAGTACCGAACTAATCTGGGATGTTTTTTAAATGCTGTATTGACTGAGGCATCAAGCTGAGACCATTGTGAATCATCAAGATTATCAAAATACTTAGCTTGCCAACCCCATTCACTACCGTCGCTAAATACTGTATAGCATTCGACCCCTGCATCTGGAGCACCTTTTCGTTTAAAACGTGAGCCATCCGGGCTTTCTGAACGCGCAAGCTGGGCACAAAGTTCCTCGAAGCCTTTAGCTCTCGATCCATTGAGCGGTCTTATCGCTTTCCAATCAATTATCGGCTCATTCATTTGTTTTATAATCTAGCTTAAGGATAACCTTTAACCTATAACCCCATCCTTACCTAGCAATTCAGCCTGCTCGAGAACCGTTAAGGTGGCTTTCTCTTGCTTGTCAGGAGGATATCCATGCTTTCGCAGCAAGCGTTTGACAGTCGTCCGTAGCTTAGCACGGGCACTTTCCCTAACTGTCCAGTCGATAGTAGCGTTCCGTCGCACCGTCTCTACTAGTTCGCGCGCTATGGTCCTCAAAGTCTCGTCACCCAGTACCTTTACCGCGCTGTCATTAACTTCAAGTGCATCATAGAAAGCTTCCTCTTCTTCTGTCAGCCCCAGTTTCTCACTGCGGGCCTTGGCCTCCCGCATCTCTTTTGCCAGTTCAATCAGTTCCATAATGACCTGAGCAGCCTCGATAGTGCGGTTCTGGTATCGGCGAATCGTTCTTTCGAGCATTTCAGCGAATGACTTAGATTGCACCAAATTCTTCTTGGCCCGCGCTTTGATCTCGTCGTTAAGTAGTTTCTGCAACATTTCAAGAGCCAAATTGCGATGTGGCATTCCTTGAATTTCAGAAAGAAACTCATCGGATAGGATAGAGATGTCAGGTTTCTTGAGGCCCGCAGCGTTGAATATATCAACTACTTCATCAGACGATACAGCTTTGGATACAATTTGGCGAACGGCTGAGTCCAGTTCCTCGCCTGACTTACCTGGCACCCGGGTATTCTTAGCTATGGCCGACCTAACCGCCTGGAAAAAGCCGACGTCATCCTTGATCTTTAATGCCTCCTCATGTGGAACAGCTAGTGCAAAGGCTTTAGACAACTCGGTTACAGCCTGCAGTAGCCGTATTTTTCCGTTTTCCTGACTCAAGATATGCTCCATGGCCGCTGAAATAACCGTCACTCGCTCACCAGGGGTACCTGTGATGAACTTGGAGTAGTCAAAGCCGTGGAACATAGCAGATACTATATCGTATTTTTCTAACATGACCGCTACTGCTTCCTCTTGAGGAATTCCAGTCTCGGCACGTGAACCTTCTGTATAGTCAGCAAGCGCCTTCTTTAATTCATCTGCTATCCCCAGATAGTCAACCACCAGACCTCCCGGCTTATCACGGAAAACACGGTTCACACGGGCTATGGCCTGCATCAGACCATGACCACGCATAGGCTTGTCAATGTACATGGTATGCAGGCAGGGAGCATCAAAGCCAGTAAGCCACATGTCACGGACAATTACCAATTTGAGTGGGTCTGCAGGGTCCTTCATCTGTTTCTTAATAGCCTCGCGGCGGAGCTTATTGCGTATATGAGGCTGAAAGCGAGAGAGGTCACTGGCTGAACCAGTCATT
>CAYOKF010000281.1:0-2256 GCA_964404475.1 uncultured Dehalococcoidaceae bacterium
TGGGTAGTCCGAGCATTTGAACTACGTGTTCTTTGAAAAAAACGTGGGTGCCCGAGTTGGTATCGCGTGCAATTGCCACGATGGGAGCATCATTACCTCCGACCTCTTTCCAGTTGGTTATCTGGTTGGTGTAGATGGCGGAAAGCTGAACGATAGTGAGTTCAGACACCGGATTAGCAGGGTTTACTACTACCGAAAGCGCATCGGTAGCCACTTGTATCTCGTAGGGCTCCACTCCTTTAGCTTTTGCCTGGTCAATCTCCTGTTGCTTGATGGTTCGTGAAGCCTGGCAGATATCAGTGGTGCCGTTGATAAGGGCAGCGATACCGGCTCCCGACCCCGGGCCGCTGACAGCGATGTTTACCTTCGGGTGGGACTTCATGAACTCCTCCGCCCAGACCGAAGTCAGCGGCGTTACCGTATTAGAGCCGATGATACTGAAGGTGCCGGAGAGTTCATCACCAATTGGGGCGGTAGTGCTCTGGCTGCTGCATCCCGCAATGATGACAAGCGCCGCCATAGCAATCACAGCTAGCCACCTTTTCTTTAGTTTGGTAAACTGTTTTATCAAAATCTTGAATCTCCTTTTAGATAATATTTTCGTTTATTTAAAGAGGGTGTTCCCCGTAATTTTTAGTAATCATCATTACGAAAATTCTTTAACCAGCATCCCCACACGGTCTCTTATGGTATCTCTTATCTTCCTTACTTCCTCCGGTGACCTGCCTTCGGGGTCGTCAAGTTCCCAGTCCTCAGTGGGGACAAATGAAGCCGGGCACGTTTCTTCGACGCCACAGCCCATAGTAATGACACGGTCGGCTTGATCCACCATCTCCAGGGTAAGGGCTTTCGGTCTCTGCTTACCGATATCGATGCCGATTTCATCCATGACTTTTACCACCACTTTATCCGTATGAGCAGCGGGCTTAGTTCCGGCAGAAATGGCCGTAGCCTTGCCCTTAGCCATCTGGTTAAAGAATGCCTCAGCCATCTGGCTCCTGCCGGCGTTATGGACACAAACAAACAACACTTTCTTCATTATCAAATTAAATGGCCTCAAACCTACTTTCATTCATCCTATTATTAGTCTAAAGGACGAAGTTTAAAGAAGGTTTAAGGCTTTGTTAAAGTTTTGTTAAATTGTGAATTACCTATTTTAGCGGCAGGCTGAAGCTAAAAGTCGAGCCCTTTCCCTCATCGCTCTGAACCCAGATCTTACCCCCATGAGCCTCCACGATATGTTTGGCAATTGCCAGCCCCATGCCGGTGCCCTGACCAGCCCGTGATTTGTCGGCTTTGTAAAAGCGCTCGAATATGTGGGGCAAATCATCCTTGGCAATACCTGTCCCGGTATCTGTCACATCAACAACAACTGAACCTTCAGAATATCTGGTTGCGGTTCTGATACTTCCCCTAGGACGGTTGAACTTGATAGCGTTGTGGATGAGGTTGACCATTACCTGCCGGATGCGCTCTTTGTCTATCGAGATAGCCGTAAGATCAGCCGCAAGCACCGTCTCCAGAGTAAGGTTTTGTCTTTCAGCCTGTGGCTTGAGTTGGGCCATAACCTCCTCCACTATCGAGTTGAGATTCACCGGCTTCATCTCCAGTGCAGCTTTGCCTGTTTCGATGCGTGATAACTCGGTTAACTCACCGACTAACTGTGTCATCCTGTCAACCTCAGCCTCAATCCTGGATAAGAAGTCTTTAGCTGCCTCCCGGTCATCAACAGCACCGTCCTGTAACGTCTCCACCATCGCCTTTATCCCGGACAGCGGCGTTCTGAACTCATGAGATATATTCCCCACCATCTCCCGCCGCATGGTCTGCAAGCCTCTAAGTTCGGTGAGGTCTTGTATAAGAAGGAGCGCTCCGTCTAGTCTATCACTGGTGATAGGAATGGCAATTACCCGCAGAAACCTGTTTAATGTAGCCAACTCGAACTGGGCGATCTGCTCCCGCCCCGTTTCCAAGCACGAGTTTAAAAGATCGTTCAAGTCATGCTCGCGTACTACCTCTATAAGAGGTCTACCTTCGGTGTTTTTATCTCTGATGCCTAAGAGCTTCTGGGCAGCCCGGTTGGTCAGGACAACAATCCCTTCGGCATTGGTCAATATAACACCATCGGCCATGTTGTCAAGGATGCTTACCAGACGTCCTCTATCTTCCGAGATCGTGGCTAACATTTCTTTTAGCTTCAATGACATCTCAGTAAAGGCGTGGGCGAGCTGTCCCGACTCATCTTTGGTTCTTACG
>CAYOKF010000282.1:0-2255 GCA_964404475.1 uncultured Dehalococcoidaceae bacterium
CGACTCGCCAAGCGAGGTTATCTCACTGGTAAGAAACATCGGCCTGGAAGTGGGACTGGCGGTTAACCCGGAAACCCCCGTCTCCGCTATCCTCCCCCTGGCCAGCAAGATAGACGGCGTGCTTTTTCTGGCGGTTAACCCCGGCTTCTACGGCAGTAAGTTCATACCCGAAGTCCTGGACAAGATAAGAGAATTCCGCAAGGCTCAACCCAACATGGAGATAGGCATTGATGGTGGCATAAAGGAGAGCAACATCTCCCAGATTGCCCGAAGCGGGGTTGACGTTATCTGTGTGGGCAGTGCCATACTCCAGCAGCCACAGCCTGGTGAAAGCTACCGCCACCTCCTGGCACTGGCGGAGGCAAGTGCGCAGTCATAACCTGTAATGCCTTACCCTGCTACTGTTCTTCCTCACTGCCCCAGTTCTGCATTATCTCCTTCAGTCGCTGGGCAAGCTTGGGGTTTGAGCGTAAGCGCTCAATAAAGATGGGACAGCCTTCCAGTAGAGAGTTCTGCGCCGACGTTGCCATACTGGACAGCAGGTTTTGCAAACCAAGGTCAGGCGGTTGAGGAACATTCATCCCCGGTGCTGATGACTCCAGTTGGCGACGGATATCCTCAGCCGTAAACCTCATCGGCATGGCACAGCTCTTATACCATGGGCATTCCCTGCACTGGACTATCCCGTAAGCTTCATTTAGAACATCATCCATATCCAACTCCCTTCCTACTCAGCCTCCATTATCGAATTAAGCAGCCTCCAGTCTATCTCTGCCTTGCTTGAAAAAGCTCCAATTCTCACGTCTTTCATTATACCATTTTTATCGATAAGGAAGGTTGCGGGAATGCCGCTAACATTATAATCCTTAGCTACACTTGCGTCTGTATCTAGTAAGACGCGAAAGGAAAGGCCATTATTCTCCATAAATTCCCTGACCTTTGAAGATGAATCACCCACATTGACAGCTACTATCACCAGCCCCCGGTCTATCCATTCCTCATCCTCAAATACCTCCTGTATGTAGGGCATTTCCATACGGCACGGGCCACACCAGGTTGCCCAAAAGTTGAGCATTACCGGCTTGCCCCGCAGGCTACTGAGAGAAACCGATTCCCCTTCCAGACTCTGAAGTTGAAAATCAGGTGCCAGAATATCTCCCTGTGAAGGTTGTGCCGGAGATGGATCAGGGGTGGAGGAGCAACCAGCCGTAGCTGCCCCCAAGACTATCATTGAAAGCAACAGTAACATTTTCATTATCTTTACCATGATACCCTCCCTAAGTAAATTCATCCCGCCGCCGCAAGGCTCAGAGTTTCGGTCAAGACGAGTATCCCCACGGCAATCAGCAGCAGGCCGCTGACGACATATATAATCCTTGAGTAGCGCTGGATACGCTTTACCAGCGGCAGCAAAGAATCAAAAGCCAGCCCGATAATCAGGAACGGGAGCGCCAGCCCCAGGGAAAATATGCTCAGCAGAAAGGCGCCCTGCCAGGCCGTCGACGAGCGCAAGGCAAGTCCTAACGTGCCTCCGAGCAGACCGGCAATGCAGGGCGTCCAGCCTAACGAGAATATAGCCCCGATAAGCAGGGAGCGCAGGTAGCCGGTAGTATGACCCAGTGACGGGTTGATACGCTTTTCATAGTTCAACCAGGGAAACTTCAGCGTTCCCAAAATAAAAAGACCGAAGGCTACCAGCAAACCACCGGCTATCTTCTGGACAACGGGGACAGAACCGAAAGCGAATCCGGCCAGTCCGGCAACAGCTCCCAGCGTGATGAATACCAGGGAAAACCCTATGACGAAACTCAGAGAGTTAAAGAAAATATGGACTCTGCTCCTGTCAGATGTCGGCTCGAGTATACCCGGCCCGCATATGCTGACCAGGTACACCGGCACCATCGGCAGCACACATGGTGAAAGAAAGGATAATAGCCCGCCACTGAAAGCAACAATGAGCGATATATTTTCCGGCACAGTGATATATTCTATAATAAATTTAAGTAAACTTTCCAGCAAAAAGTGTTATTGGCTATGGACAAAACCTGTGTTACGCTTTATAATTTCAGATAAATATCCGCGGTATTGATTGGGACATAAATGCCACAGGGCAGGTAAAGGGCACCAGCTGTTCTGGCGCGAATTATAATTAAGAGGAGGGGATAATGGCTGTTTATGTTATGATGACCAATCTGACCGATGAGGGCAGAAAAACAGTAAAGGCAAACCCGCAAAGGATTAAAGAAGTTAATAAA
>CAYOKF010000283.1:0-2254 GCA_964404475.1 uncultured Dehalococcoidaceae bacterium
TACTCGCTATCATACCGGTAGTAATCTATTACCTCAAAAGGCTGCTGGATAAACGTTCCCCGGATAGCACCCAATAGCCGGTCTGTCATTCCGCTGCGTGGAGGATTGTAATTGCATGACGTGGTAATTGTTGGCGCCGGTCCGGTTGGCAGCTACACCGCTTGCCAGCTGGCCAGTATGGGCCATGACGTACTGGTACTGGAGCGGAGGCCAACTATCGGAGAAAAAACCTGCTGCACCGGCATTATCGGCCAGGAATGCGCCCGCACTTTTGCCATCAGGGATGTTATTTTAAAAGTGGTTAACAGTGCCCGCTTGTTTTCGCCTTCCGGTAAATTAACCAGAATACAGAGAGAAGAGCCTCAGGCTGCTATCCTGGACCGCACTGCTCTGGATAGGGCTATGGCGCATAAGGCGCAGGACAAAGGCGCAGAATATATACTGGAAGCTCCGGTCAGCAAGATAACAATCGAGGAAGACAGGGTAAGGGTTGAAGAATCCGGCCAGGGCCGAAGCTTTGCGGCCAGAGCCGTGATTATTGCCAGCGGTTTCGGCTCAAAACTGACCGGGCAACTGGGACTGGGCAGCATTAACGACTCTGTTGCCGGCACCCAGGCGGAGGTGGAAACGGCGGGCAATGATGAAGTGGAAATCTATCTGGGTAACGAGATAGCGCCGGGCTTTTTTGCCTGGCTGGTGCCGACCTCACCACAACGGGCCCGGGTAGGTCTGCTCTCACGCCATAGCCCGGAGGCTCACCTGAGAAAGCTACTGGCATCTCTGGCCGCCGACGGGAAGATAGTCTCAGCAGAAGTAAAACCAAGCTACGGGGCAATCCCCCTGAAGACACTGCCCAGAACATCGGGCGAGCGGTTGATGGTACTGGGTGATGCCGCCGGGCAGGTAAAACCAACCACCGGCGGCGGTATCTACTACGGATTGTTATGCGCCGACATCGCCGCTGAAGCCATGCATCCGGCACTGAAAGACGATGACCTGTCAGCCCGACGAATGGCCGGCTATGAAAAGAAATGGCGGCGCAAGTTAAGCCGGGAACTGAAGATAGGCTACCAGACAAGGAAGATATTCGAGAGCCTCACTGACCGGCAGATTGAGCGTATCTTCGCTCTCGAAAAAAAGCACGGCATAGTTAACGAGTTGCTCAAATCCAGTGACTTATCCTTCGACTGGCATAGCAAGGCAGTATTCGGATTAATCAGTCACCGGATAATAGCCAGAGCAATCAATGTAATGAGGCTCCCCTTCCGGAACGATATGGATTGAATTAGATACAGTTAAGCGTATAGAATATACTGTAGAGATTAAGCTAATAATTTTAGCGGGGAGCATTCTATGGTAAACAGTGATAACCAGAATCCATCCCTTGGCACAGCCGCTGACCAGTTCCTGGCCAAATTATCCTCTGAGGAGAGGGAAGCCAGCCGACAGGAAGTATACAGGTTCGCCCGCTGGTACGGCCGGGAGCGTCTTTTCTCCGGTCTTACCCCTCCTGAAGTAGCCAAATACGCCGAACAGCTATCAGCATCGGATACCGACTATGCTAAAAAACTTGGGCTGATACGAAACTTTCTGACTTATGCCAAGAAGCAAGGATGGAGCCAGACTAATTTATCCACTCACCTGAAAACGAAGAAAGTCAAAACCTCCCTGTCAGGTTCTCCCAGGCAGGGCTGGCCGCAGGCGGTTGACCTGACCGAGCAGGGGTATGCGGAACTGGAAGCGGAGCTTGCCGGGCTCAAGATTAAACGCCAGGAAGTCACTGAGGAAATACGACGGGCGGCAGCGGATAAAGACTTTCGTGAAAATGCGCCTCTGACGGCGGCCAGAGAGCAAAAGGGGCATATAGAGGGACGGATTATTGAGCTGGAGGAGACCCTTAAGACAGCCAGTATCATCAGCAGTACACGAAAGCCCGCCCAGACAAGCATTGGTGACAGCGTTGTCCTGAGCGATCTGGCTTCTTCGGAAGAGCTACGTTATACCCTGGTCCACCCCAAAGAGGTAGACCCGGCCAAAGGGAAAATCTCCAGTGATTCACCGATAGGCAAGGCACTGGTTGGCCGCGGTGAAGGAGAAATAATCGAAATCACAGTACCGGCCGGTAAGGTGCGCTACCAGATAAAAGAGCTTACGCATTAACGTAAATCAGGAATATATGCTATAATCCTGATACGGGACGGGGATATAGCTCAATAGGGAGAGCGCTGCGTTCGCATCGCAGAGGTCGGGGGTT
>CAYOKF010000284.1:0-2237 GCA_964404475.1 uncultured Dehalococcoidaceae bacterium
GGACTCTTTCCGGGCTCTGCCCCTGAAATGTTTTACCAGATGCGTCCTGGTAACAGTAGGCGCAGCGGTAGGGGCAACCACGACTGGTTACAACAGCCGTAAAGGGCAGTGCCGTGCTATGTGGCGGGTATGCTGGCTGGTATTTCTGCCAGGGTAGTAAATGATAGGCAGGAAAGGGCAGGGAATCCAGATTAACGCTACCTGACCTTGAAGCAGTGTCAATTATTTGACCGTCAGAACGGTAACAGATACCCGCTATTTTATCTAAAGGCAGCCCGTTCTCCAGGGCATGCAAAACCTCGACAATGGTTTCCTCGCCTTCACCCTTGACTATAAAATCTATCGCCGGGGCTTTAGCTAAGGTCTCCTCAGGGAATAATGTGGCGTGGATTCCCCCTAAGATGATAGTAAGGCTGGGCTTGTATTGCTTCAGGCGGTGGGCAATGTTAATCACTGAACCTATCGTGGGCGTTATGGCCGTCAGCCCCACGACATCAGCCTCGACTACCAGAGGGATCAGGTTTTTCGGCTTTAACCCCAGTATGTTGGCATCCAGTAAGGTTACCCGATACCCCTTTTGCTCCAGCACGGCTGCAATCAGGGCGAGGCCAATCGGGGGTTGGGGGTATTTAGCGACCTGTGGAGGATTTATAAGAGTGACTCTAAGCATCGTACTTGATTCTATCAGAAGAGAGCGTTACTTTCCAGTGTGTACTGCTGCTTGGCTTCACCTGTGCGCCGGTTACCCCGGTACCTGTAACTAAAGTGCCCAATATAGCTATGAAGTTCTAGGTTGTAATGGCGAAAAGAATTCCTGGCCGGCCGCAACCAGTTATCATGTTTCCTCCTCACTACCGGCAATACCTGCTTCACGGAAGAGCTTATTTAGTTCTCCACGAGCGAGGCGGGTAGGCTCACCCCCCTTCTTTTCCCAGCGCTGAACGGTTGATAGGCTGACGTTTATCCTTCTTGCCAGGTCTTCTTGCGCCCACCCTTTTAACTTCCGTAATTTTTTTACCTTTTCTTTAAGCTCATTCATTATAATTCCCAGAAGCTGTTTTAAGCAAGGTCTCAGGTTAGGTGTAACGTGGAGATTCTATACCTAAATTGGACAAAAGTCAATAGTAATGACTATTGTCACCTTTAATATATACCTTAGACTAGGGAATATTATTGACATAATATTATTGAGCATGATGGAATACAGTACGGGAATATATAATTGACTATGCCTGTGGTAATTGATAGAATTTTTTAGTTCAGTGAAATCATCTTATTCAGATGATCAGGTTTAAAAAGACAGGATTTAAGGAGTGTGTAATGAAAGAAGTGAGAATTATCCCTTGTCTGGATGTGCGGGAGGGCAGGGTGGTTAAGGGAGTAAATTTTGCGAATTTGCGTGACGCTCGTGACCCGGTTGAAGCCGCCGAAGCCTATTGCAGGGAAGGGGCTGATGAGCTGGTGTTTCTTGACATAATGGCAACAGTAGAGAACCGGGCAACAAGATTGGAGTGGGTGAAACGAGTAATGGACAAGATAACCATTCCTCTTGCTGTCGGAGGTGGTATCGGTAATCTGGAAGAGATGCGGGAATTGTTCGAGCTTGGTGTCAGCAAAGTATCGGTAAACACGGCAGCGGTAAAAAATCCGGAACTGGTCAGGAGTGCCGCAGCAAGTTTTGGTAGTGAAAGGATTGTGGTGGCTATTGATGGCAGGAAGAATGCCCCCGGTAGTAGTCTGCCGCGGCTGGAGGTGGTGGTCAGGAGTGGCAATGAGGCGACAGGCATTGAGATTGTTGATTGGGCCAGGCGAGTCCAAGAGCTGGGCGCCGGTGAGATACTGCTTACCAGCAAGGATGCTGACGGTACCAAAGAAGGTTATGACCTGGAAATGACCAGGGCTGTTGCCGAAGCGGTTACCATACCGGTTATAGCTTCGGGTGGGGCTGGTAAATTGGAGCATCTTTATGAAGCCGTAGCGACGGGAAAAGCCTCGGCGGTTTTGGCGGCGTCAATATTTCATTTTGGTGAGATAACCATACCTCAGGCCAAGAGCTACCTGAAAGAAAAAGGGGTGGCGGTAAGAGAATAATGAGCCCGCGACAACGCGTACTACGCATCTTTATTGTCCTCGCTTCGGTTATAGCCCTGGGAATTATTGGCTATATGATTCTGGAAGGATGGTCGCTCCTCGATGCCACTTACATGACCATCATTACTTTGAGAACAGTGGGCTAT
>CAYOKF010000285.1:0-2234 GCA_964404475.1 uncultured Dehalococcoidaceae bacterium
AATCAAACATCCCCATGTTCGTTCAATAGTAGTTATATGTAACAATTTTACATTCTGTTGCATGCATTCTCAGGCATTTACTCAGCAAAGAAGTATAAAGTAAATTCTATGGAATTACAGTTTACACGTTGTATAAAGTTATTTAATAAATAGTGAACTCAGCTCCAGCTGTGGGGATTCGAACTATAAAAGAAAATTAAGACGTTTTACGCAAAGTTTTAGCTATCTATTTTTAATAGACACTTTCGGGGGGGGACCTCATAAGCCCTTGGTCAGTGGTTCAAATCCAGCCGCTGCCACTTATCTTTAGGCTCAATAGAACAATAGTATGTCTTAGTTTCATAGACTCCACCACACCACTGATTGTACACTGATGTTATAATTACCTTGGGTGTTTCTTATGATAAGTAAAGCTATTTTCCTATTCCTATTGATTTGTTTGCTCAGTTCGTTTTTCTCTATTGGTTGTACCCCCTTAGAAAACCAGACACCATTGAAAGAAGCAGCGCCTCTAAAGGAAGATAACCAGCCAACAGAATCTGACGGTCAATTACGGAAAGAAACTGCTTTGCCTGAAAAACCAAAAAGCGAGATAACAGAGCCGCAGACGCCACAAAATCAAGCAAATTTTGTCAATGAATATCAAAACGCGGCCCAGAGGTTCGTTAACACAATCGCCGGAATACTGGCAGACGCGGATATTCCCCTCACCGAAGAGAATATCCGCGAACTTGAACAGATAATATTGATTCTTCAACAAGCCCAGGAGAGCATAGATTATAACACTGCTCCGGGACTAGATGAATTATCAGAAGTACCTGAAAGGCTTGAAAGTCTGTGTGAGACGCTTCACATAGAACCGTTAGAGTTTTCAGAGTTACGTGTCTCTGCACCAGCCCGAATCGGAGAAAAGTATGTCATAATCTCCGGCATATGGCTTAGAGAGGCAAGGTTAGCACTTAGAGACTTGGGACGTCACAAAGAAAACGGGGCTAACTGCATCCTGGTAACTGTGCCGTTAGATTGTGACTCTCTATTAAACTTCTCAACCCCTTCGCAGGAAGCTTTAGCAATGTACGTTCAGGCCGCCCATGCCAGTGGTATGAGTGTGCTGTTATCACCATGCCAAGGCCCTCCGGCCGGTTATTCCAGGGGCTGGCACGAGGCATTCTTCGGGGAAAAGAAAGAACTTTCCGGAAAAGACGTCCTTGATGCACTGACACCCTTTGTTATTGAATGGGCGGAATTCGCCGAGAAATACGAGGTCGAGATTTTTATGCCGGTTATCGAGCCGATAATGTGGGCTTCCATGGATACCCGATATTGGGAAATGGACGACCAGACCGCCGGGGAAATCTGCGATATCGTGACCGAGTGGATGCATGAGATTTTACCTATGATGGGGGAACGATATTCCGGTGAACTCATGTTTGCCACGCATAACAGGGTAGTGGGTAACAGCCCCTTTTTCAAGCTGGATTTCTCAGGATACGATTATATTGCTGACTGGGAAGCTGGCGAAGATTTGGTAACGGAACTATCTCAGGAGTGTGAAGCTACCGATTCTTGTCGGGGCTTGATACACCACATTACTCTATATGTCGGCGGTCTTGATTTCGAGCCTGCTTACACGTTGACCGAAGAAGAACAGGCAACGGCTTACAACGAATTTTTCCGGCAGACCTGGAATCATGAAATGACCGCCGGGATAATGCTTGACCAGGGTGTTGGAAAAGAATACTTCGGCAAACCTGCCGAGAGAGTCATAGAATCCTGGCTTGCTGATACCGATAAGGTTGCTACAAGGAATATAGATACCTTGTGGAGAACTCAAGGTTTATTCGAAATATTGGATAAAATACTATCGCCATCAGAGATCACCTATAGTGAAGAATGGCTTCACCCGCCCACTCCACACTAATGCGGTTGTGATGTTCAACATTTAATAACTTGGTTCGAATCCACTCGCTGCCACGTTTTTGTTTGCCTCGATTTTAGCTTCAAATTTCCAAATTATAACGCTAGATTAATATCCTGGGAATCACGCTATTTTGATGGCCAATTCTTTTGCCCAGGTACGAATGTCGTTCCAGTCACGAGTATCGTAAAGCCCTGGTTTTATCTCCTTAAATCCGGCAGCTTCAATTCTGGGCTTAAAACTGGCTAAAGTTCTTCTAATCAAGAAGTTCATTTTGTTAAAGTCCCAGACGCCTCCGAGGATGACCATGGAGATG
>CAYOKF010000286.1:0-2221 GCA_964404475.1 uncultured Dehalococcoidaceae bacterium
TGTACCTGCGGGCGTGACTGGCGAACTCATCCTCAAGGGCAACGGCGTCATGAAGGAATATTACAAGAACCCGGAAATAACGGCGCAAACCATCAGGAACGGCTGGCTGCATACCGGCGATATGGTCAAACTGGATAGTGACGGCTTTATTTACTTTGTCGACAGGAAAAAGGATGTCATCATTACCGGCGGCGAGAATATCTTCCCGGTAGACCTGGAATCAGTTCTTATCGGCCAGCCCAAGGTCAAAGATGTAGCCATAATCGGGATTCCCGACGAAAGACTGGGGGAGGTAGTTACCGCTATCGTTGAACCTAAAACCGGTACCGACCTGACCGAGGAAGAAATGAGGGCATTCTTTGAGACTCAGTTACCCAAGTATGCCTGGCCCAGGCTCGTCATATTTGACGAAGTGCCGCGCAATCCTACCGGCAAGATAGAAAAGCCCAGACTGAGAGAAAAGTATACTGATTTAAAGTGGAACCCCAAAGACTGATGTTAGAAGTGCCGGTTTCCCTTGTTTCCCCGGTCACTTATTTTTGAGGCTTGTTCTCTCAAATCTGGCTTTTATATTTCTTAATAGTCTTTACAGTGCTAGCAAAAGGGGCAAATCTAAACTAGATATAACCGCCCGAAATATAGTCCTTCAAGTGCCGAACATCCACCTGGCACGCCTCCAGCCTCTCCTCAATTATATCTCGTGCCGATATTATGTTAACTAATTTTGCTCCATCCATTATGGGAATATGTCTTATTCCCTTTTGTTTCATTGTGTTCATAACATAATCCAGATCATCTTCAATAACACCTATAACCACCCCCGTGGTCATTACATCTGCAATCTTGATTTTCTTTGAATCACTACACTGGCCATACTCTCTCAAGAGGTCTCTTTCGGAAACGATTCCTACTAATGTTCCACTTGCATTGCATACCGGGAGCGCCCCTATGTTATTTTCGACCAGATTCTGAATAGCGGCGTGTAAAGTTTCATCCGGCCCAATGGTGATGACAGGGCGCCCCTTGATTTTCAAGAAATCCTTTATCTTCATATCAGAACTCCTCCTTGCACCATGTAATAAAGCCCGAATCCCACCCTATCACCAATGACACTGACAGTATTAATAGTATGCCGAATGTCACTTGATTGTCAACTACTCCTGCCTGCCCTGATTGTATTTTACAGGCCAGTGATAATCCGGTCATATATCAACATCCCTCCGCGCAGATTTGAGTGAAAACACCCACCTACAACAGGTATACACATGCTTGCGTGTCTCGTCCGTAACTCGTATCTTTATTGGCAGGAGTGTAAAACTATGCCAACAGTTGTAGCTTTTACACAAGAATCGGCACTTGGGCCCTGGGCCAGAAGCGTGCGCATAGCTCTACATCTGACACAACAAGAGTTAGCCAACCTGGCTGGAGTTTCACTGGAGGAAATCGACTTATTCGAGCGCAATATGCCGGTAAGACTGGACGCCAGACGCAAGCTCCTCAAGGAATTATGGGCGGCTAGAAAAGCTGTAGCCTGACCGTTACATTGACTGGCAAGCAACACTTGTCTTTCTGCTCATTCATAAAAAGCGAAATATTATGTGAATGAGCTTGACCCTTCAATCCCCAGTATCGTAAACTAGTTGGTGAGGCCTCTTTTGCAAATCTCCCATTTAATTTCGTGCAGGTGCGCAGGCGGTTAAGGTGAAGAGTATGAAAGATAAAAAATTAAACGTATTAGGCGCCATATATATTTTCAGGCGGTGAACTATGGATGATAGCAGATTCAGCCTGATAAACGCAATTGGTAATACACCCCTGATAAAGATAGACAATGTCTACGCAAAGCTAGAAACCCTCAATCCCAGCGGCAGCATCAAAGACAGGGTTGCGCTGCAGATAATCCTGGATGCTGAAGCCGACGGCCGGCTTAAGGAGGGTTATACTATCGTCGAAGCCAGCAGTGGTAACACAGGCATCTCCCTGGCTATGATTGCCACCGTCAGGGGCTACCGAATGGTGGTGGTGATGCCTGAGAACATGAGCAAAGAACGCCAGCGCATGATGAAGGTGCTGGGAGCAGAGTTGGTGCTGACCTCAAAGAGCGGCAGCCTTAAGGAGGCCATTGAAAAGGCAGAGGAGATTGCCGCCGAGCCGAAAACCTTTGCCGCTCGCCAATTTAGTAACTCTAGTAATATTAAAGCCCAGCAGAAAACCGGCGAGG
>CAYOKF010000287.1:0-2207 GCA_964404475.1 uncultured Dehalococcoidaceae bacterium
GACTCTACCAACTGAGTTACTCTCGCCAAAGCGTATCTATTTTAGACCTAAAACCTTCCTCTTGTCAAAAGAGATGGCTTTATTCACCCGGTATTTAATTGCACAAGTATTTTGAAGATTATTACTTGTGTCTGTATGCAATGTGGGTATAACATCGCTACCTGTCACAATGGTCAGTCGATATGCCACACTTTACGAAAACTTAACGAAATCTTTATGAATATTTACGTATCTTTAGCTCATTTTTCATGGTCCCATAGTAAACTTAAAAATGAGTGTTAACCCTCAATCACGTTAAGGGTATACCACCAATATGTATGAATAATACTGAGGCAACTGAGCTATTCAACGATATGCTATGGATTCAAACAGTTTTTTTCGCTTAACCTCGCTGGGGTTATTACTGCTAACAATAGTGCTGGCTGGTCTGGCGCCAGGATCCGCCAGGGCTAGCCCCGGCTGGTATAATGCCAGCTGGGACTACCGGAAGAAAATAACCATTAATAGTGCCAATGTCAGTGCTGACCTGACCGATTTCCCGGTGTTGATAAACCTGGCAAGTGACAGTGACCTTGCCAGCGACGCTCAGGATAACGGTAACGATATTCTGTTCACCGCAGCTGATGAGGTTACCAGGCTTAGTCATGAGATTGAGAGCTTTAACGGGACCTCAGGGCAACTGGTAGCCTGGGTTAAGGTTCCCAATCTTTCCTCTGCCACTGATACTGAACTCTATATGTACTACGGTAATTCTGAGTCAGGCAACTCAGAAAATATGACTGCTGTCTGGGACTCCAATTACAAAATGGTTCAGCACTTGCAGGAGACTACGGGCGGGGCAAACGCCATTGAGGATTCTACCTCAAACGCCAATCACGGTACGGACAATAACAGCCCAACCTTCAGTGCATCAGGGCAAATAGACGGCGCGATCAGCTTTGATGGCATAGACGACGATATTAAGGTAAATGATAGCTCCAGTCTGGATATTACGAACAGTATCACCCTCGAGGCATGGGTGAAACCCGTAACAGATACCAATCACCGGAGAATAATGGTTAAGTCTCACTCATCCTGGGCGGAGCCGTATTACATGTATTCACTGTGGGTTTACAGTAACCAGCTTGGTTTTGGTATCTATGACGGTACCACGAGGCACTGGCAGACATATGGCGCGATTACTGATAATGTCATGCATTATGTGGCGGGAACTTATAACGGCACGCATCAGAAGTGGTATATTAACGGTGTTAGTGTTGGCACTGATAACTTCATCACGAGTATAGCCACCAACAATGAAACCCTTCTGATCGGAAATGCATTAGGCCCAAATCTTGAATTCGATGGCACCATTGACGAAGTCCGCATCTCAAATACCGCCAGGAGCTCCGGCTGGATTCTGACCAGTTACAATAACCAGAATAATCCGTCTGCTTTTATCACCCTGGGGGCTGCGGAGGCCAGGTCGCCAGCGTCCGTTGGCGGGATAGTTTATCCTGTAAACAAGCTGCAGGTTATGGCCCCCTGGCTGTTCTTGCTGTTGATGCTATCCCTGGCTATCACTACGGCAGTCCTCTATTTGAAAGTAAGGATTGTTCCCGTATTCTTCCACCAACAGCAACGAGAATAGCCGCATTACTTCCCATAAAAAGCAATGACCGTCTGAAACGCGCAGCGTAATATAACACCACCATTCCGTAAAGTAAAGTTCTTTATACTGAACCCTCAAGGACTCTCAATTGCTCCCTTGTGCCAATGATTACCAGTTCATCGCCAAGTTCCAGAGGGGTATCGACGGGGGGATTGGCAATGAGCTTGCCATCCGCTTTCCTCACGGCCAGAATTGCGGTTGCTCCACAGCAGTTAAGACCCTCGCCAACGTTTACCCCCACCAGTGGTGAACCGGGTCCAACCTTTACGTTTTCCAGTACCATATCACCGCCACGGCTGGGCATTGTTTCATCAAAGAAGTCAACCACCAGCGGCCGCAAGGTAAGCAAAGCCATGCGCCGTCCCCCCATCTGATGAGGCAATATTATACGGTCAGCCCCGGCCCGCCTCATCTTGGTTTCGGAATCCTCGGAAGAGATGCGGGCAACCACGAAAATTTCGGGGCGCATTTCCTTGGCGGATAGAGTGATATAAACATTATCAATATCACTACCCAGTGCCGCCACCAGCGCCCGTGCTTTCCGTATGCCGGCCTG
>CAYOKF010000288.1:0-2199 GCA_964404475.1 uncultured Dehalococcoidaceae bacterium
ACTCCTTCAGTAATGATTTTTTCTTTTTCCAGGCGCGATTTAGCGGGAACCACTACTTCCAGGTTATCCTCCACCTTAGTCTGGCAGGCCAGAACATAGCCGTTTTCTATTTCTTCCTTGGAGAAGAAACCGATAGCATTCTTATCTGCCCTGGCTTTGCCCTTGGTCACCTGGAGACGGCACTCCCCACAAAGACCCTCTCCTCCACACAGGCTGTTGATATAAATATCCGCCTTCTCGGCTGCCTCAAGCAGGGTAGTTCCCTCGGCTACTTCTACCTCTTTCTCATCAGGTAGAAATATTACCTTGTAATTACTCATGATTTCCTATTCCTTCTATATCTAATCATTCTAATAGAATCTAAACGATCAAGAGATATATCCTCACATCTGCCTAGCCATGCATAATGAGATTGAGTATCATTCTCAATCTATAAGTTTAAGCCCTATCCTCTTTTTTGTCAAGCGGGTTGGTTAGTTGAAAGTCACAGGTTTTCATTTGCACTGCGACTAACCCAAGTGGAGGCACATCGATGCTGGAGATGATTACTCGCAACAATCTGCCTGTATGTTAGAGCGCGGGGGTGGGCTATCAGCTCAAACGGTAAAACACCACCATCGTGTCTTACACGAAGCCCTGAAATATGCTGTGAAACATGGCATCATTATCCGGAACATTGCTGGTACAGTGGACCCGCCACGGCCAGATAGCAAGGAAATGGTCACGCTTGAGCCTGAGAATGTGCATATTTTCCTGGATGCGGCTCATGACACTCCTTATTACATTCCGTTTTATACAGCACTTTACACCGGACTCCGGCGTAGCGAACTACTTTGACTTAGGTGGCGGGATATCGACCTGGACTTGGCGACACTCTCAGTAGTGCAGACATTACATCATATACCTAGGAAGGGATACATATTTAGGGCGTCTAAAACGAAACGTAGTCGACGGCTGATAGATTTGTCGCCTTCACTAGCGCTTTTGCTGCGGGGACACCGGGCTAATCAAGAATTAGAAAGGAGACTGCTCGGACGGTTGCTCATGCCTGATGATTTGGTATTCAGTTATCCAGACGGTACTCCATTACCGCCGAATAGTGTTACCAAGGCTTTCAGCAGATTGGCTAAATCTTTGAGGATATCCGGAATACGTCTACATGACCTCAGACACATGGCGTAGCTGACCTTGATATAGCGAGGCTTATGTTTGACCTGTCCGAGTTCCCCAATTCGGCATCAGCCATCAGTTCACAGGGAGGTGCGCCATGAAACTGTAAATTCGGAAGGAAGGAGCCAAACTATCACGAGGAGGTCATTTATGCAAGAGGAATACGTAATTCAACCAGACAACGAGGAGGTAGAGGTTCAAGATGAGCCACAGGTGCCGGAGAGCACTACCGATGCCATCGATGAGAAGACTGAAATTAACCGGCTGCTCGATGAAGGCTACACCGCCAAGCAGATCATCGACCTCGGCTTCAAGCGCCGCACTGTCTACTACTACGCCAAGAAGCGGGTAAAGCCGGGAGGCACTCCGGTGTCATCCAATGGCCAAACACCTTCAACAACGTTACTGCCGGCCAAGCTGGACGGCAAACAGGTCATCGTCCCCGAGTACCTCATCAAGCACCTGTCCTTTATCGATGGCGACAAGAAACAGGTGGCGGTAGATATGGTGCTCATCTGGGAGGCAGCCCGGCGCTCCGTCATGGAGGATGTCATGATACTTCAGGAACTAACCACGGCCCAAGCTCAGACCACCGAAACACAGCTCCGGATACTCCGCGAGGCCAAGAGCGAGAGCCGGGAAATCGCCCAGGCTGCGGCAGAACAAGCTGCGCAAATGGTCGGCGGACAGGTGCATGAAATAGTCCGTCAGGCAGCTAAACCGGAGAGTCCCAATCACTTCGCGTCCATGCTCAGCCAGACCATGCAGCCTTACCTGTCCCAGGTATTTTCCCAGATGTTCGGCATGTTCGGCGGCATGGGTCAGGCACCGGGGATGGTGCCGCCCCAACCAGGGCAACCGGCTCAACCGGGGCCAGCGCAAGGACAAACACCTGCGTTCGGTAGCCCGGCTAATCAAATAAGCAAACAGGAGATGGAGGACGTGTTTAATGGTGAATAACATGGATAACCAGCAGATGCAAAACCAGGTCGATATGTTCCGGCAAATGTCCCAGCAGCAGGGAGTCAG
>CAYOKF010000289.1:0-2156 GCA_964404475.1 uncultured Dehalococcoidaceae bacterium
CCGGTTCTGTCCTGTTCTGCTTGTTCGATATTTTAACCTCACCCCCTTAATCCCCCCTCCAATAAGCAAAATACAAACAAAACCCTTGCTTAAGCCGGTATCAAGAGCTATCATAATTATTAGAGACCGGCGTGGTCGGCTGGGTCGTGGGTTGTAAACGGAGGGAGCCTTGAAAGTACTGGGAATTATGGGCAGCCCCAGAAAAAAGGGCAACACCGACTTATTGCTGGATGAAGCATTACGCGGAGTCCGGAGCCAGCAGGTTGAGGTGGAGAAGATTGTCGTGGGTGAGCTCAAGATTGCCCCCTGCCGGGAATATTACGGCTGTTTGCGGGATGGCAATTGCGTCATCAGGGATGACATGGATGATATCTACCCCAGGCTTACTGATGCTGACGGCATCATTGTGGGCTCGCCAATATTTTTCTACAGTGTCAGCGCCCAGCTAAAGTTGCTCATTGACCGTTGCCAGGCTTTGTGGGCCAAAAAGTATATTCTCAAACAATCTTCCCGGCCGGGGCGGAAGGGTGTTTTCATTGCGGTGGGAGCTACCCGGGGCGAGAGGCTCTTTGAAGGGCCGAGATTGACCATGAAATACTTCTTCCAGGCGGTTGATGTTGAATATGCTGATGAATTGCTTATCCGTGGTATCGATCAGCGTGGTGAGGTTAAAGAGCACCCCACGGCCTTGGCTGACGCCTTTGCGCTGGGCAAGCGTCTGGCTGATTCGCTGACTTAACCTTATCCCGGGGCTGCGGAGTTACATATGCACGTTGTCTGCTGTATCAAGCAGGTTCCGGACACGACTCAGGTAAAAATCGACCCGGAAACCAATACGCTGGTACGCGCCGGTGTGGAGTCAATCGTCAATCCCTATGACCTGGTAGCCACTGAGGTGGCGGTACAGCTTGTTGAGAAATACGGTGGCAAGGTTACCGTTATCTCCATGGGGCCGTCCCAGGCGGAAGCGGCGCTGCGGGAATGCCTTTCCCTGGGGGCGGATGAAGCTATCTTACTCTCGGACAGGGCTTTTGCCGGTGCTGACACCTGGGTTACCAGCTACACCCTTTCCCGGGCTATCGTCAAGATTGCGGAGACTGATCCGGTAGATATCATCATTTGCGGGAAACAGGCTATTGATGGTGATACCGCCCAGACCGGCCCTGGTTTGGCCACCTGGCTGGATTATAACCAATTTACCTATGTGGCGAAAATTATGGGCGTGGAGAATGACACGATTAAAGTACGGCGGGAGGTTGAGGGTGGCAGCGAAATAATCACGGGTAAGTTTCCGGTGCTGCTCACCGTAGAGCTGGAGTTGACCACTGTCCGCTATGCCTGCCTGCCGGAACTGGTACGGTCACTGCGTCAGGAAGTCAGGGTGTGGGGCGCCCGGGATATTGACGCTTTACCCGAAAGGTTAGGCCTTAAAGGTTCGCCAACCTCGGTAAGGCAGATCTTTGCGCCGCCGGTGCGCACCGGCGGACTGGTCTTTGACATGGGCGAGGATAAAGGAAAAGCATTGACGGACTTCCTTGATACCTTTTTTGAAAAAGAGGCGGGATTGCTGAGTACCATAACCAGCGAGAAGCAGGAGTAGCGATGCCCAGAAATGCCGGGGGTAAAGAGATAGCGGAAATCATTCCGAAGAAGTGCATCGGCTGTGAGCTCTGCCTGGCGGAGTGTCCCGTTGATGCCATTGTGATGGAAAGCGGGGTAGCCAGAATTGACGCCGAGAAATGCATCGGCTGCGGTAAGTGTTTTGACGTCTGCCCGGCAGGCGCGGTCATCTTTGAAAAGCCCCGGAGGAAAAGGGCTGCCGCTAAAAAAGCCGGGCCATCGGGTGATTATCAGGGAGTCGCTGTCTTTATCGAGGTGCAGAAGGGCAGGGGGGCTGATGTCTCCTGGGAGCTAATAGGGAAAGCCCGGGAACTGGCCGGGAAGCTGGGAACAAAGGTTTCCGGGTTTCTTCTGGGAAATAAGGTTGCTTCCGTGGCCAAGGAGGCCGTCGCCTACGGGTGTGATATCGTCTATATGATGGATAAGCCGGTGCTGCAAACATATCTATCCAGAGTTTACGGAAAAGCGCTGGTCCAGTTATATCAGCAGGTCAAGCCGGAGGTATTGCTGCTGGGAGCGACACCCCTGGGCAGGGA
>CAYOKF010000290.1:0-2147 GCA_964404475.1 uncultured Dehalococcoidaceae bacterium
AGAATTGGTCCTTACGGTTAGTCCTTCTTCCACGGGATAAAGGCAGGAAGTCACCAGTCTTTCCCGTCCGCGGGCATTGGTAATCTCCACTATGCAGAGGCGGCAGGCACCATAGGGGGCCACTGCTTCGGCATCGCACAGGGAAGGTATATCTATATTGTTTTCCCGGGCTGCGTTCAGTACGGTTGTTCCCTCTACCGCCTGAATTTCTCGTCCGTCAATAGTCAGTGTTACCATCTTCTCTACCTTTACTCAACTTTTATAGCGCCAAGACGGCAGGCGTCATAGCAGGCGCCGCATTTGATGCACTTTTTCTTATCCATAACCACCGGTTTTTTCTTTCCCATGTCCTTTATGGCACCTACCGGGCAAGCTTTAACACAACGCCCGCAACCAGGGCACTTTTCTTCAATTATGCTGTAGGTAATCAGCTCCTTGCATACTCCAGCCGGACATCTCTTGTCCTTGATGTGGGCTTCGTACTCGTCACGGAAATAGCGGATGGTGCTTAAAACTGGATTGGGCGCCGTGGTTCCCAGAGCACATAGCGCGGTATCAATCAAGGTGGCGGACAAATCTTCCAGCAGCTCAATATCTCCTTCTTTCCCCCTGCCTTCAGTTATGTCAACCAGTATCTCCCTCATCCTTTGCAGCCCCTCACGACAGGGCAGGCACTTTCCGCAGGACTCTCCTTCCAGAAAGGAGACGAAATATTTGGCGATGTCCACCATACAGGTACTCTCGTCCATGACAATCATGCCGCCGGAGCCCATCATTGAGCCGGCCTTGCTTAGTTCATCGAAATCTATGGGCAGATCCAGCATGCTCTCCGGGATACATCCCCCGGACGGCCCGCCGGTCTGCACCGCTTTGAACTTCTTGCCACCGGGAATACCGCCGCCAATATCATAGATAATCTCCCGCAGGGTTATTCCCATCGGCACTTCCACAAGTCCGGTATTGTTAATCTTGCCTACCAGAGAGAATATCTTGGTCCCTTTGCTGTTCTCGGTGCCTATCCTGGCATACCATTCAGCACCGTTATTGATTATCAGCGGGACATTAGCCCAGGTCTCCACATTATTTAGATTAGTCGGCTGGTCCCATAGCCCCTTCTCTGAGGTATGAACATACTTGGCTCTGGGTTCACCGACCTGACCTTCCAGAGAGGCAATCAGCGCCGTGGACTCACCGCAGATAAAGGCACCACCGCCCCTGTTTATCCTGACGTCAAAGTCAAAACCTGAGCCCAGAATGTTCTTACCCAGCAACCCGTATTCTCTGGCCTGCTCAATGGCTATCTGCATATTCTTTACGGCTAACGGATATTCGTTACGCACATAGATATAACCCTGATGACTGCCGATAGCGTAGGCGCCAATGACCATTCCCTCCAGGATACTTTGCGGATTTCCTTCTACCAGGCTGCGGTCCATATAAGCGCCTGGGTCACCTTCATCAGCATTACAGATGACATATTTGGTATTACCGCTGGCCTGGCGGGTGCTTTCCCACTTAGCTCCGGTGGGGAAACCACCACCGCCACGCCCCCGCAAACCGGATTTCTTCACTTCCTCAATTACCTGCTCCGGGGACATACTGAAGGCCTTAGCCAGAGCAGCATAACCGCCGACCGCCAGATAATCTTCAATTACGGCAGGATCAATAAGCCCGTTGTTCCCAAAGACAAGCCGGTTTTGTTTCTTATAAAAGGGCACATCGTGCTCAAGCGTCATTTTTTCACCGGTTTCGGGATCAGTGAAGAGTAATCTATCAACAATATTACCATTAACGACAGTCTCGGTAAGAACCTCAGGAACATCCTTTACCTTCACTCGCTGGTAAAAGAGGTTCTGCGGTTTTATCACCACCAGCGGGCCTCTTTCGCAGAAGCCGTGGCAGCCGGTGGTTTTAACTTCAACCTTTTCTGAGAGATTTTGCCGCTCAATTTCCTCCCGGAAAGCAGCGGTTACCGCTTCACATCCGTGAGCCTGGCATCCCGTCCCGCTACAGATGGTGATACAGGTCTTAGCAGAATCTCTCCGGTCTACTATTGATTTTCTCAGTGTCTCCAGTTCAGCTAATGATTTTAGTTTTGCCACTGGTGGCACCCTCCAATACCTAGCTATACTTTTTCAAAACGTCTT
>CAYOKF010000291.1:0-2146 GCA_964404475.1 uncultured Dehalococcoidaceae bacterium
AAAGGCGGTAATGGGGAAGATGATAGCAATTATCTTGCTGGTGACGGTGCGGGCGCTGAAGCAGAGCCAGATAGCTAAGCAGACCAGCACATTACACAGGATGCCTCGTGCCAGGGCCGAACCGAAACTGAGGTTCACCTTGGCGTTAGCGATGAGTAGGGCATTCGCCCCGACTCCATGGCCGTTAAATGTCCACTGGTAAGTGTAGAACATTAATCCAACCAGGCATAAAGACCCGATGAGATTGGCAACATAGACTAGCCCCCAGTTTCGGAGCAAACGGGTAATACGGATTTTACCGCTTAACCAGCTTATCGTTAAAAGGGTATTCCCGGTGAAAAGTTCTGCCCCTGCCACGACAACGAGAATAAGTCCTAGGCAGAAGACAAAACCTCCCAGTAATTTGGTTAACCCGAAGCCCATTCCGGCATTGGTGGTAGCCAAAGTGCACAACATTGCTCCCAGACCGATGAAAACACCTGCCAGGATACCGAGGAGTACGGTGGTCAGGATATCCAGCTTGCTCTTTGCTACCCCCACCTTTTCCGCTTTCTGCGCCATTGATGCTGGCGGTAGGGCATCCGAGCCGGCTATTTCACCCACTTTGTTGATCGCTGTCTCAAGACGGTCAGTAGCCTCAAGGGCTTCTCCGCGAACACTCAATATGTCCAGCGGGTCGAGTTCAACATTACTTTGCCTTTCATTCAGCACGGAAGCTGTTTGGCGGGTATCTTTTTTATCGTTCGCCATTTTATTTTCCCTTACATTTCTAATAATAAATTAAGCAATAATCTGAGCTTACCATTTCTCTTGGCTCAGACGGCACCATAGCCAGGTTGCGTGCTGCTTGTCGAGCTTGCCGACCCATCCCTCTATTTTCTTTATGTCACCGCTGATCAGCGCCGCCAGTTCCTCTTGAGTGAGGGTGTAATACTCCGCGAGCGCTTCACCGGGGTCCTCGGCGAGCTTTGCCAGAAACTTGCTATCGTCAGCGGCTCTCGCCAGAATGGACAAGATTGTCTCTCTTGCTCCCTGTTCTTGCTCGATAGCAACAGGGTTTTTCTCAAGATCGAAAACTGTAGCTTGCCTCATCACTGCACCTCCTATCTATCCATCTACCTATAGCATACCGCCTAAAGAGAGATCTAGCTTCGACCTAGCGACCCATCTTTGTTTGCCTGAAGGTTCTATCTTGACATGCCCTGTAGTACTATATCCCAAGGTGAGCGGTACCCTCAGGGGGAAACGTTGAGATTATTAGTGATATAGGCTAGAATTGACACCATAGTTATAAGGCTGAGAGAGAATTAGGGGATAGCCGTGCCGAAATTAAAAATACTGATTGCTGATGACCATGCGGTATTGAGGGAAGGCATGCGTAAGCTGCTTGAGCAGGAGAAAGATTTTTCAGTAGTCGGCGAGGCTGTTGACGGCGAGGAGGCGGTAAAGTTAGCCAGTGAGCTCAAGCCGGATGTTGTCATACTGGATATAGTCATGCCCAAACTTAGTGGCATTGAGGCGGCCCGGCTAATCAAGAAGGAAATTCCTTCCAGTGCGATATTGATATTAACTGCCTATAGTGATATCCGCTATATCCTCGGGCTTTTGGAGGCAGGTGCCTGTGGCTACTTGCTCAAGAGCACCCGCGGTAGAGAAATTGTAAACGCTGTCCGTGCCGTGCGGTCTGGCGAATCGGTGCTTGACCCGGTAGTAACTCGCAAGCTTTTACAGCGTCTGGTGGCTCCTGATAAGGAGTCTAGCGTGCAGACCAGCGGAAAGCTTACTCCAAGGGAGATTGAAGTTCTGCGGTCGGCAGCCAGAGGGATGAGCAACCAGGAGATTGCTGATGCCCTCTTTCTCAGCCTGCGCACAGTGAAGGCACACCTGACTAATATCTTTAACAAGATGAATTGTTGTTGCCGCACCGAAGCAATAGTTAAGGGTTTGAAAGAAGGATATATCTCTCTTGGTGACGTATCCGATACGAAGGACGATCGCGATGAAGGCGGGATTTCCACTAACCAAGAAGAACTATAGGTACCTGTTTGAGAATGCCAGTGATGCTATGTGGGTCCAGGATATGCAGGGTTATATCGTGGATGCTAACAGGGCATGCGAAAGGCTTACCGGGTTTACCCGCCAGGAA
>CAYOKF010000292.1:0-2136 GCA_964404475.1 uncultured Dehalococcoidaceae bacterium
AAAAGCTATAAAGAACAGCCGGCAGTTAACGGTTAAGGAACGCAGCTTACGCTGTCTCAATTAAATAAGCACATTATTAGACAGGAGGAACATATGCTGCCATTTCGCATGGGACCATTGGAAATAGGACTCATCGTGCTGATTATCCTCATCGTCTTCGGAGTGGGTAAGCTCCCCCAGGTTGGTGGAGCTATCGGCAAGAGTTTACGTGCCTTCAAGAGAGGCCAGAGCGGTGAGGATGAAGAGGAAGAGGAAAAAGGGAAAAGCACGGCGGCCAAGAAATCCACGAGAAAGAAAGCAGTTAAAAGCTAATCTTGCTTTTCAAGCCAGCGTTTTTAGTTGGTTATCTGCCGGCAATGAGTTGTCAAAGGTAGCACGGTGCGACGGTGAGTAATGGGATTCTTCGGTATTGGTACATGGGAAATACTGTTAATTCTGGTTCTGGCGCTGATAATATGGGGGCCTAACAAGCTACCTGAGATTGCCAGAAAATTGGGGAATACTGTACGTGCCATCAGGAAAGCAAGCTATGACTTTACCACCACTATCACCAGAGAAGTAGAAAAGCAAGAGAAGGAGCAACCAACTCAGCCCAGAAAAACCTCATCAGATAATTCAAAGAAATCATCAACTGATTTAGACAGGGCCGATACCACTACCGGGAACGCCCTGCCTGCACAACCGGAGAGGCAGCAGCAACAAGATGAGCAACAATGAAAAAAAGCTGTCTGTCCTTGCTCATATCGGGGAACTTCGCAAACGGCTAATCTGGAGCGTAATTGCCGTAGCCATCGCTTCTATCATCTGCTTTGCCTTTTACGACTGGATATTCTACATCTTGATTTTACCAGCGGAAGGTATCGATCTCATCTACATTGAAATGACCGAGATGATTGGCACCATTATGCGGGTGTGTATCACTGCCGGCGTTGTACTGACCATACCATATCTCACCTACCATGTCATCATGTTCATCTCGCCGGCGCTAACCTCCCGGGAAAAAAAGTATGTATACCTGATACTCCCCTGGATAGCCCTGATGTTTCTGGGTGGGGTTGTCTTCGGCTATTTTATCCTGGTACCGCCCGCCACCAAATTCCTGATTACCTTCGGCAGTGACATCGCCACACCGCAGATAAAAATAGGCAACTATATCGCTATTGTCACCAGACTGCTACTGGCTATCGGCCTTGTCTTTGAGATGCCGGTGGTAACCACTTTCCTGGCCAGAATCGGCATACTCAAACCAAAATGGCTCAGCGATAAGAGAAAGTTAGCCATTATATTTGCCTTTATTCTCGCCGCTTTTATCACCCCTACCTTTGACCCCATAAACCAAAGCCTGGTGGCCGTCCCGCTGATTGTCCTGTATGAGATGAGCATCTGGCTGGCTAAACTTGTCTACCCAAAGAGAACTAATGCGGAAGAGTTCACGGCTTGATAAAGACCGCCAGAACAAATAGACAGAAACAACCAGGGCCGGTTATTGCGTCACTGTCCAGGGTAATATATACTTGACTATAGTCAACCAGGGAGCGGATGAGTCCCGGTGGGCTTCGCGGACTTCAACTCCGTTGGGGGGCGTTAGTAGCGTCCTTGGTGGGTTCGACTCCCATGCGCTCCCGCCAGAGTTCCTGCCTGCTGGTAACCTGCCAACAGTAATCCGCCCGCCTATGAGCTGCACTTAAGGCTATACTTAAGGTTGTACTGATGTATCAGGCATACCCTTTGCCTCTCTCTCTCCAAAGAACTGAAGTACATGTATCTCCCGCACCATGAATAGTCCCCCTGGCAATACGTTTCTTTTGCCGCAATCATGTCTCTGGTATCACTGTTAAAAAAAGGGCATGTGCGCGTCAATTCGCAATCCGGCATTTAAACTTCATCCCCGACCGGCGCAGTTTTTTCATCTCTCAGGTAATTCCACCAGCACTCTTACTCTTAATGATATTGGGGATGAAGTTAATTACCCATAAAATACGTGTTAAAATCTCCTTAAAATTCCGGTAGATTGTTAGTACGGGCATACCCAACGGATTTAGCCATTCAATCCCGTATCCCCTCCCGCCAATAATATTTTGCGTAAGGGTATTGACAAATGACCCTTTTTATGCTATTTTTTGGACATTACTGTTT
>CAYOKF010000293.1:0-2131 GCA_964404475.1 uncultured Dehalococcoidaceae bacterium
CAGTGTGGATACCATTGTGCAAAATGCCAGTACCGAGAATATCACTGATTTGACCTTTACCGTAGCCAGGAGCCAGCTTGACGAAGCCATGGCTGTGGCGGAACCCATTGCCGGATCAATCGGTGCCAGGGATTGTGTCAGTGCCGCCAACCTGGGGAAGGTTAGCATTATTGGCACGGGAATGCAGAACACGCCGGGTTTTGCCGCCAGGATGTTTCGTGCTCTGAGTGAAGCCGGGATAAATATCCAGCTGATTACCACATCGGATATCAGGATAACCTGTATTATTGATGAAAAACAGGTTAGAGACGCTGTTCGCGCTTTGCACCATGCCTTTGAGCTGGAAATAAAAGATTAGCTCGGTGAGAATTATTGAACGGCGACTACCTCTTTAATCTCGGGGATTTCCTGCTTGAGGATTTTTTCGACGCCCATCTTCAAGGTCATGGTAGACATAGGGCAGCCGGCGCAAGCGCCGGTTAGTTTTACTTTAACGGTGCCGTCATTAACTTCAACCAGCTCCAAATTGCCGCCATCCCTCATCAGGGCGGGTCTTATCTTATCCAGCACTGATTCTACTTTCTCTTGCATGTATTTAGTCTCCTTTAATTTGAGTTTGACCCTCCAATTAAATTCTAACCGTGGCTGTAATTATTTGTCAAATGGTATCTGCCTGATGGCCTTTTTAACTTGTGTGCCTTGGTGGGTTAATGTAGAATATTTAATATAGAATCCAAAGATTATATTTGATGCTGATCGGAGTAAGGAATGCTATCTGAGGAAGAGAAGTTAAGCCGATTGAGGCAGCAGCGCAGACAGCAGGCGATAGAACTGGCGATGCAAGGGCGCTGGCGGGGGGCGGTGGAGGTTAATCGGGGCATCATTGAGGAGTTTCCCGGGGATGTTGAAGCCCATAATCGGCTGGGTAGAGCTTATATGGAGCTGGGGAATTATGCACAGGCAAAGGAAGCCTACAGCCAGACTTTACAGCTTGACCCTTTTAATGCCATTGCTAAAAAGAACCTGCAGCGCCTGAACTATTTGGGGGGGGAGGCACCGGCTGCGCCGGAGGGCGAGCCAGTTACGGTGGCGCCGCACCATTTTATTGAGGAGATCGGCAAGTCAGGGGTAGTTGACCTTGGCGAACAGGCATCCAGGGAGACGCTGGCCAGGATGGTGGCCGGTGACAAAGTTTTTTTGAGGGTAAATGGCGCCAATCTGATTGTGGAGAACAATCGCGGCGAGTATCTGGGGCAGGTTCCCTCGCGGTACGCTCAGCGGTTGATCAGATTAATGGCCGGCGGTAACAAATATGCCGCCGCTGTAGTCAGTTCATCTGAAGATACTCTCAACATTATTATCCGTGAGGTCTACCAGGATCCGGGTCAGGCCGGGCGGCTTTCCTTCCCACCGAAAGGTCTGGGGGAAGTCCGGCCCTATGTTAGCGACCGGGTTTTAAGGATAGATGACTATGAGGAGGAGCCAGGTTATACCATAGTCGGTGGGGGGGAAGTGGAAGTGCTGCCTGAGGAGTCTGATGAAAGTGACCGTGACACGGATAGCGACGAGGAGTAGGAGGTTAACAGGATATGGTTTTAGGTACGGTTAAACCGGTAAACATCGAAGATGAGATGCGGAATTCTTACCTTGATTACGCGATGAGCGTCATTGTTTCACGCGCCTTGCCCGATGTACGGGATGGGTTAAAGCCGGTGCATCGGCGCATTCTTTACGCTATGAATGACATGGGGATAAGGCCTACGGGTGCCCACCGCAAGAGTGCCCGTATCGTCGGTGAGGTGCTGGGTAAGTATCACCCCCATGGGGATGCCTCGGTTTATGCGGCTATGGTGCGTATGGCGCAGGAATTCTCGATGCGTTATCCGCTGGTTGACGGACAGGGTAATTTTGGTAGTGTTGATAATGACCCGCCGGCTGCCATGCGTTATACCGAGGCACGCCTGGCCAGAATCGCTGAGGAGATGCTGGTTGACATTGAGAAAGATACCGTGGACTTCATGCCTAATTTTGATGATAGTCTCCAGGAGCCTCAGGTATTACCCGCCCGTTTGCCCAACTTGCTGCTTAATGGCAGCGCCGGAATCGCGGTGGGAATGGCCACCAGTATCCC
>CAYOKF010000294.1:0-2131 GCA_964404475.1 uncultured Dehalococcoidaceae bacterium
TAGCAAGAGGAAAATAGAGAGCAAGGTGAGGTAATGCTACAAATAAGAAAAGACTTGTGCCTTGGCTGCGGGCTGTGCGCTAAGAATTGCCCACAACAAGCCATATTGGTTCTCGCAGGTCATGCGGAAATAGAACAGAGTCGGTGCAACCAGTGCCGCCTCTGTGTTGGGATTTGTCCTCGGAGGGCAATTGTAGAAATGGTCCCGGTATCAAATCACGAGCTACAAGCTACAGTTAGTTCACTGAAGCAAAGAATTGATAACATTATTGATCGGATTGAAAGCTTAAAGAGTCAGAAGCATCTTCGGGCTCAGACTACTGGTCAAAACTTGAGGGAGCAAAATTGAGAACCTACCTTGATTGCCTGCCGTGCCTGTTGAGCCAGGCTTTAAAGGCAGCAAGAGAAGCAACCGATGATAAGATTGTCCAACGCCAGGTCATAGACGAAGTAGCCAGGATGATTCCGCAGCTTTCGTTAGACTTGAGGCCACCGGAGATTGCACAGCAGGGCTATCGGCTAATCTACCAGATAATTAGCAATAATGATCCGTTCAGCAAGGCAAAGGTCGAAGCTAACCAGGCAGCTCTAGCCCTCTACCCACGACTCAAGGAGGTGGTGGCAGATTCGGAAGAGCCGCTACTTACCGCATGTAAGCTCGCCATAGCTGGTAACGTGATTGACCTTGGCCCTAATTTCTTGCGGATTGACATAGATAGTATCATGGAAACAGCCTTGGTATCTCCGCTATCTATCAATGACTATCACGAGTTTCGAAGTAGCATTAATAACTCGCGTCACATCTTATATCTGGGAGACAACGCTGGTGAAGTTGTTTTTGACCGCGTACTCATTGAGGAGCTTCATCAGGTAAAGGATTTGGAGATTTACTTTGTGGTAAGAGAAAGACCAATTATTAACGACGCTACCAGAGACGATGCCATTGCTGCTGGAATAGACAAGGTAGCCAGAATTATCTCCAGTGGCTCTGATGCCCCGGCCACCATTCTCTCACAATGCTCTTCCGAGATGCTCGAATACTATCATTCTGCTGATGTAATGATTGCCAAAGGGCAGGGGAACTACGAATCGCTGGATGGAGAGGCAGGCAATATCTTCTTTATGCTTAGGGCTAAATGCCCTTTGGTGGCAAAATTGTTAGGGGTAAACGTTGGCGATGCTATCCTCAAGCAAAACCTTACCCAGACCAAAGCAAAGAATAACAGGGATTTTCGACCAGAATCCCGAAAATAGAGTATTAAAAGCTAAAATACTGGTGTATAGCTAATTTCGGGCAACCCAATTCAGTCGGTGAGGATATGACCTGTGCGAATAGCGATATCGGCCGATGGCTTAAATTTTAATTCCCAGGTAGGGTATAAGTTCGGTACATCTCAATACTTAGTCATTGTTGACACGGAGAGTGGATATTTTGAAGCCGTACCAAATCCCGGAGCCTCAGCTCAACGCGGCGCTGGTATGCAGGCTATCGTGCTTGCCATTAGCAAGGATGTAAAAACAGTCTTGACCGGCTACTGCAGCCCTACTGCCTATAATCACCTAAAAGAGAATGGGATAGAAGTGCTCACTGGCGTGAGCGGCACCGTTGGTGATGCTGTGGAGAAATACAAAAGGGGTGATTTGAAGAAGAGCCTTGAAGCCACAGCCCAATCCAGTTCAAAAGGAACTAAAATCAATAAAAGTACCTTAATCCAGGCAGCCAGAAGCTCTGCCAGACAATTTACTACCCTTTTGCCCATACTGTTGGGTGTAGTGCTCCTTATAGGCTTACTCAACACATTTGTCTCGAAAGACTTCCTGGCATCAGTCTTCTCAGGTAATATGGTATTGGATACTCTTTGGGGAGCATGCTTCGGCAGCATTCTCGCTGGAAATCCTATAAACAGTTACGTCATAGGCGGAACATTGCTGGAATATAACATCAGCGTTTGCTGTTACCGCTCTCATTATCACATGGGTAACTGTAGGTCTGGTGCAGCTACCCGCTGAGATAGCAGCCCTAGGCAAACGATTTGCCCTTCTGAGAAACGGCCTCTCCTTTATTCTATCGATACCAATTGCCATTCTCACGGTGTTAATTCTAAATCTTATTGGGAGCTTAGTTATTTGAA
>CAYOKF010000295.1:0-2127 GCA_964404475.1 uncultured Dehalococcoidaceae bacterium
GGCCTGACCAGGCAGTGCTGCGTACCACTTTCATTCCATCTTCTTCCCAGGCCCATGTTTCTTCTGGCTTGTTCATCCCTGTCAATTACAGTGAATTCCCTTTACTGATTTCCCTGTTTCAGGTATTCGGGTTTGAGGTCGGGCACCTTTCTTATCTCCAGCGTCGTCTTCCCGTTTTCAAGCCGCTGAATGGTAATCATGCTGTCCCGTGACGGGTCTTTCTCCGGGTAGTCCAGTCTGATGAACTGGCCTCTGGTCTCCTTACGCACCAGGCAGGCGGCGATATGCAGCTCGACCAGGTCCATAATGTTGCGTACCTCCATGGCCCGCATCAGGTAGTGAGGGGTCTTTGCTATCAACTTGGGAATGAACTCCCTTTTCAACGAGCGGAGCCGCCGCTGCCCTTCCCGGAGCCTGCCCTCGTTTTTGAACATGCCGATATACCGCTTGCAGATATAGCGGGTGGATAGCTCCAGTTCCATGGGCTCGGTGCCTTTCTCCCGGCTCAGCGGCGCCAATGCCACCTGCTTCTGGCTTTCTGCCTGGGCTTCGTCGATAACGGGCTCCCCGGCAACACTAACGTACTTGTGAATATTGTCGCCGACAATCAGGCCGCCAATGCTGGCATTACCGCAGCCATGGCTTCCGTTGGAGCAATCACCGACGGCGTAGAGTCCCTCAAGAGATGACTTGAGGTCATCGTCTACATTGACTCCGGTGGGGAGGATGTGGTTGAGGGGGTGGTTCTCCATCAGTTCGTAGCGGTGTGTCCTGGGGTCGAAACCCCTGTCTTCGGCTATCTTGAATGAAATCAGCTTCTCGTCGACGAAGGCTACCTGCATCCTTTTCTGGTAGTCGTCAGGCAGGTGGGACTGGCTGACGTAGATGGGGTCCTTGCCTTTCAGTTCAATCTCGCGGTAGACCTGTGCGGTGGGGTAGTGAATTTCTTCACCGTCCCAGGTGTACCATTTGCCGCGGATGCCGTCACCGTGGTCAAAGTTACCGTAGGAAATAGTCAGGTCATCTCGGATTCTGAACCCCCAGCCGGTGATGTCCATATTAGCCATATCCGCACCGGCGCGGAAAGCTACGGCATAGCCGTCTCCAGAGATTGAAGCCGGGCACCAGTGGTACTTCATCTGGTACTTGTAGAAGAGGGGTTCTTCAGGCTCGTAATGGCGGGAGAACATGCCGGTAGCCAGTACCACTGCCTTCGCCTTGATAACAATGAATTCACCGGTGCGGGTGTTGATGGCGGTAGCGCCGACTACTTTTCCCTTGTTGGTCAGCAAGTCCACCACCATAGTGCGCTCAAGGATGCTGGCACCGCTCTTCCTGACCGCTTTGGCCAGGTCCGGCTTGATGTCTTGCCAGTGGACGCGAAGATTGAGTCTGGGGCCACCGAACCAGGCCTGGGGCATAAAGTAGTATTCGCCGTCATCCCATTTCATGGTGATACCGAGCTTCTCTGACTCCTCCACTGCCCACAGGCTCTTATCAAGGTATTTGTAAGCGATATTCGGGTCAGTGAAGCGCCCATCCCCGTTGAGGTCTCGTGAACGTTCATCGTTGAGTTTAATAAACTCCAGCGGCGTAACACCGTCATTCTGGACTTCACCGTAGTGGTCGATACCCATGGCGGCATTACCGCTACGTTCGGTCTTTGACTTTTCTACCAGTGTGACTTGCAGACCGTGCTGTGCCGCTTTGGCGGCACAGTAGCAGCCGGCAATCCCGCCGCCCATTATCATGACATCGGTATCAATAATCTTATCCGCAATTTTGTCTAAAGCCGTCATCATTCCTCTCCTTTCCGCAGGCGTTCCAATTTCCGTTCGAGCTCGCTTAGCTTCAGCGTCTCCTGCCGCCGCTTCTCTATTGCTGCTTCTTCAAATTCCTTGTCGCGGTACCTTATCGTCTTTTCAAACTCAAGCATTGCCTCAATTGAGGCATCATGATAGCTGATGTCCTTTTCTTCAGCCCGCTGCTTGATGAGTTTCCACAGCTCAAACTCGAATTTCTTTTCGTAGTGTTTCTCCGAGGTGGGTTCTGCCATTACTAACCCTCCAAAAGTAATTTGCGGCTGCCACTGTACTATGTAGAATAAGGTTGCAAATATGGTACTAT
>CAYOKF010000296.1:0-2125 GCA_964404475.1 uncultured Dehalococcoidaceae bacterium
CAGCTACCTATGGTTCTTGCCGGGACGATAGGCGCTCTTGCCATCTCACCTTACGCGGTTCTTGCCATTGTCCTGATATTCTATATTCTCGTCGGCTTTATTATGGACATCATGGCCATGATCCTGCTTCTGGCACCGATTTTTCACCCGGTACTGGTGGCACTGGGGTTCGACCCCGTGTGGCTGGCATGCATAACGATCGTGACCGTTCTGATGGGGCATATCAGCCCACCCGTAGGCATAGTCGTCTATGCCCTCAGTGGTATGGTTAAGGATGCACCCGTATTCACCATATTTAGAGGAGCACTACCCTTTCTGGGGGCAATGCTCGTTTGCCTGATTATCCTGATCGTTTTCCCGGAAATCGTGCTGGTGCTGCCCAATCTCATGAGGCCAGGTTAAGCCGCCTGGCCTCCATTTTTTTGATTATATCCCCGGATTGATCCCAGGGCACTGCGCCCCTTGACAAATATCTCAATTGACGCTAATATTGCCAGAGTATATACCTAGCATCTCTATGTATCCTGGTAGTATCTTTGATAAGTCATATTAAGCTTTCATCATGAGTGATGTTCCAAATCAAAGCAAGGTCGAGTATAGTCAATTAGAGGTGGGGTACGAGTTCCCTCCGGCCCATTATCAACTGGATGCCTCCACAGTGTCAGCTTACCTCCAGGCAGTTGAGGAGACACATCAGCTGTTTCAGGGTTCAGCACTGGTACCCCCCATGGCTGTGGCCGCCCTTACCATGGCATCCCTGTCTGAACACCTCACCTTTCCGGCAGGAGCCATTCATGTTTCCCAGGATTTTGAGTTCACTGATACCGTTACCACTGGAGATACGCTCACCAGCCACGCCAGTGTTGCCAGAAAACAGGACCGGGGTAAACTGCACCTGCTTGCCATCGACCTTAATGTCAACAACCTGGAAGGTAAAACAGTGCTGACTGGAAAGACGAGTTTCGTATTGCCTGATTCATCAGCACAGGCTGAAACGCCGGGGTAATAATGCTAGCTTTAGCCGACTTGAAAAAGGGAGACAACCTCCCGGAACTTAAAAAGAGCGTCAGCCAGGAGAACATTAACCGCTACGCTGAAGCCAGCCGTGACTTCAATCCCATCCACATTGATGAGGATTATGCCAGAAAGACACCTCTTGGCGGCACTATTGCTCATGGTATGCTAATCCTGGCCTACGTATCACAGATGATGACCGCTGCCTTTGAGCATCACTGGCTCTCTGGCGGTAAACTCATGGCCAGGTTTAAAGCTCCCGCCCGCCCCGGTGATACCATCACCATAAGCGGCGAGGTAATTGCAGTGGAAAAAGGTGACGGACAGAACCGCATCACCTGTAATTTGCTGGTCACTAACCAGCACGATGAACCGGTAATTATCGGAGAAGCAATAGTGGGGGTGACAAACAATGAAAATAGCTGTTGACGGTATGGGTGGCGATTATGCCCCCGAAGAAATTGTGAAAGGAACGGTAAGCGCTGCCAGGGAGTATGGTGTCGAGATTGCGCTGGTTGGACCGGCGGAGACGATGACCGGGGAACTTGCCAAGCACGATTGCTCAGGTGTGGAGATAGAAGTCATCAATGCCAGCCAGTACCTCGTCGAAGGCGAACCGCCGGCCTACGCCCTGCGCGAGAAACGGGACGCTTCCATCATGGTGGCCACCAAATTAGTCAGAGAAAAAAAGGCTGACGCAGTGGTCAGCGCCGGACCTACCGGAGGAGTTGTCGCCGCCGCTCTCTACGTTCTGGGCACTGTGGAGGGTATATCCCGCCCGGTGGTCGGCGGGCCTTTCCTGGGCTTCGCCCCGAACACGATATGCATGGACATGGGCAGCAATGTGGACTGCCAGCCCCACCAGTTGCTTGACTTTGCTATTGTCGGCACGGTGTTTGCCCGCAAGATGTTAAATATACAGAACCCAACCGTGGCCCTGCTCAGCGTTGGCGCCGAAGAGGGCAAAGGCAACGAGCAGGTTAAGGAGAGCTATCCCCTCTTCCAGAAAGCCGGCCTTAATTTCATCGGTAATGTTGAGGGCTATGACCTACCAGCAGGCCGTGCCAACGTAATTATCTGCGACGGTTTTGTGGGTAACATTATGGTAAAA
>CAYOKF010000297.1:0-2123 GCA_964404475.1 uncultured Dehalococcoidaceae bacterium
GCGACGTGGTTCCCCGGGGCCAGGCTGAATATGGCTGAGAACCTGCTCAGGTACCGCGATGACCACATCGCCTTCATCTTCAAGGGTGAAACGCAGAAATCAGATACAATGACCTATGCGGAGCTCTATAACACCGTGGCCCGCCTTGCCAGGTCACTGCGTGACCTTGGGGTCAAACCCGGAGACAGGGTAGCCGCTTATATGCCTAATTTAAAGGAGACTGCCATCGCCATGCTGGCGGCGACCAGTATCGGGGCAATATGGTCTTCCTGCGCCACTGACCTTGGTGCCGGAGCCGTCCTGGACCGCCTCGGACAAATTGAGCCCAAGGTTCTCTTCACCGTAGACGGGTATTTTTACAAGGCAAAAATCTTCAGCTCGCTGGGCAATGCCGGTGAAATTGCTAAGGGCATACCATCGCTGGAAAAAGTGGTTGTAGTTCGCTATACGGAAGCAGAATCCGATATCAGCCAGATCCCCAACGCCGTGTATTATGACGACTTCATCGCCAAAGAGGAACAACCCGGAATCCAATTTGAACAGTTACCCTTCAGCCACCCCCTGGTAATCATGTTTTCCTCGGGAACAACGGGTAAGCCCAAGTGCCTGGTGCAGAGCACCGGCGGTATCCTGATTAATCAACTGAAAGAACTTATCATTCACTCTGACCTGAAGCGCGAGGACAGGATTTTCTACATTACCACCTGTAGCTGGATGATGTGGAACTGGCTTATCAGCTCTCTGGGCGCAGGAGCTACGATAATACTCTATGACGGCAATGCCATGTACCCTGACTCCGGTGCCATGTGGCAGCTAACACAGGATGAAAAGATAACCATCTTCGGAACCAGTGCCAGCTTCCTCAATTACTGCCGCAGCGAGGAGCAAGAGCCGGGCAAGAACTATGACCTGTCGTCAATGCGCGAGATGTGCCAGACCGGGTCGGTCCTCTCCGCAGAAGGGTTTGAATACGTATATAATGCCATCAAGAAGGATTTGCACTTCAATTCCATCGCCGGTGGTACCGATATTAACGGCTGTTTCGCCGTCGGCAGTCCCACTGTCCCCGTTTATGCCGGTGAGCTTCAGAGGTGGGGCCTCGGCTTCAAGATGAACTGCTACGACGCAAATGGCAAACCGGTAGTTGACGAGATGGGTGAACTTGTCTGCGAAGCCCCCGCCCCGTCAATGCCGCTCTATTTCTGGAATGACCCGAACAACGAGCGGTATCATGACGCCTACTTCGACGTTTATCCCGGAATATGGCGCCATGGTGATTATGTTATTATTCACAGCGATACCAAAGGAGTGACCTTCCTCGGGCGCTCGGATGCCCTGCTCAAGCCTTCCGGTGTCCGCATCGGCACCGCGGAAATCTACAACCAGGTGGAACAATTAGACGAAATTGCAGACAGCCTGGCCATAGGACAGGACTGGCAAGGTGACCAGCGGGTGATACTGTTTGTGAAGCTTGCGGAAGGAAATGAACTCACCGATGAACTGCAGAAGAAAATCAGGACGACTCTCCGCGACAAAGCTTCACCACGGCACGTGCCGGCACGTATCCTCGCCGCGCCGGATATCCCCTACACCCTCAATGGTAAGAAGGTAGAAACTGCGGTGACCAACATCATCCAAGGTAAGCCTGTCCTGAACCGGGATGCCCTGGGCAACCCCGAATCACTGGATTTCTATGAAAGTATCGTACCTGAGTTAAAAAGAGCTTAACCCGGATTAAACACATCAAAATAACTACCCCCGGCTTTACCCTGATTGGGAAGAGACCGGGGGTAGTGTTATGTTGACTCTATTATTTCTCGCAGATAACTCTGCTCACTTTCTATTCAATTTCTACACCTCGCCCAGCCATCCTCTGGCCAGCGTTACCGCAGCCATAGCATCAGCTCCATAGGCATCGGCTCCAGTGTATTTCCTGATTTCCTCATCAATCTGACCGCCACCGACCATTATCTTCACCTTATCCCGCAAGCCAGCCGCCTGTATCTCTTCCACCGTTTGTTTCATGGAATCGAAGGCCAGGGTCAAAAAACCACTCAAACCGACAATACCGGCGCCGGTCTCTTTAATCTGATCTACCTTTTTTTTGCCGCCGATTTTCATCC
>CAYOKF010000298.1:0-2107 GCA_964404475.1 uncultured Dehalococcoidaceae bacterium
AGGATGATATATACGAACAGTACTGCCAGTATGCCGAGCGCCTCTCACCCCACATTCGCGAAACGACGTCGATACTGGAGGAAGCCCTGAGAAGGAACGATGTGGTCCTTCTAGAGGGAGCCCAGGGGGCTTTGCTTGACACCGACTTCGGCACCTACCCTTATGCCACATCTTCATCTCCGCTGGTGGGGGGCGCCTGTCTGGGCACCGGCCTGGGACCAGCCAGAATTACCCAGGCGCTTGGTATCTTCAAAGCCTACTGCACTCGTGTCGGCGGCGGCCCCATGCCTACTGAACTCAAGGATAAAACCGGCGAGCTTATCCGGGAAGTGGCCCATGAGTACGGCACCACCACCGGCAGGGCGCGCCGCTGCGGCTGGTTCGATGGTATCGCCGCCCGCTTCAGCAACCGAATTAACGGACTTACACGAATAGCCGTTACCCGCCTTGATGTTCTGGATACCCTGCCCAGCCTGAAGATATGCACCGGCTATAAACTGGACGGACGCGAAATTGATTATTTCCCGGCCAATGCTGCCGCGCTGGAGAGGTGCGAGCCTGTCTACGAGGAAATGCCCGGATGGCAGATGCCGATAAGCGACATCAGAGATTACGAACAGCTACCACTGCGGGCGCGCCAGTATGTGGAAAGGCTTGAAGAGATTATCAACTGCCCGGTCAGTATTGTCTCAGTGGGAATGAGGCGAGAGCAAACGATTATAAAGATGCCCCTGCTTTAGCAGCCTCAGGCTAACCTAACGGAAGGTCGATCCTGTAATTCTTCAGAGTCTCTCTAATAAAAGCAGCTGATTTTTCATCCGGCTCGGTGAGAGGCAGGCGCGGCTTACCCACCTTAAAACCAGCCTGGTTCAGGGCGTACTTCACCGGAATGGGGTTAGAGACGATGAAGAGTGCGTTCACCAGCGGCAGCAGGTGGCGGTGAATCCTGGCAGCTTCTCCGGCCTTACCGCTGATAAAATCCTCAATCATCTCCTTTATCTGGCTGCCAACCAGATGGGAGACCACACTGACGACACCGTAGCCGCCCAGAGCCATTATAGGCAGGGTATCACCATCGTTACCGCTCCAGACGAGGAAGTCTTCATCGGTTCCGCCGATAATCTTAGCAGCCTGGTCAAGATTACCGCTGGCTTCCTTCACCCCTATGATATTATCTATCCGGCTCAGCCTGATAACCGTCTCGGCAGAGAGGCTGGTAACCGTGCGAGATGGCACATTATACAGAATACAGGGCAAGCTGGTACTCTCCGCGATAGCCTTGAAATGTTGGTATAGACCTTCCTGGGTAGGCTTGTTATAGTAGGGGACTACCAGCAAGCAGGCATCAACCCCGGTTTGCTCTGCCTCTCTGGTTGCCTGCATGGCTTCCGCTGTGCTGTTGCTGCCGGTACCGGCTATAACAGCCCCCCGCTCACCCACGGCTGATTTAATCTCGCTGAACAGCCGAAGCTCTTCCTCCCAGGTAACCGTAGGGGACTCGCCGGTGGTACCCACCACCACCAGCCCGTCACTACCAGAGTCAAGCAAGGCTAAAGCCAGCTTCTTAGCCTGTACATAATCAACCTCACCCCCTTCATTAAAAGGGGTTACCATCGCTGTTATTAACCTTCCCGGCTCTTTCATCACTTACCCTCCGGATGCACCCAGTCTCTTTTAATCATTTCCTCCGCAATCTGGACTGTATTCAGAGCGGCTCCCTTGCGCAGGTTGTCGGCAACAATCCACATAACCAGACCGTTGGGATGTGAGCTATCCTTGCGAATACGACCAACGAAGACCTCATCAGTACCAGCTACCGGCCAGGGATGGGGATATAGACTTATCGACGTATCATCCATTAATTTGACACCGGTAGCTTGAGCAAGGATGCTATGCGCATCCTCCGGAGACATGGGATGCGTAAATTCTACCTGGACAGCCTCACTATGCCCCGTAACGACCGGGACCCTGGCGCAGGTGGCTGAGACAGCTATATTATCGGCATGCATTATCTTTTTCGTTTCTTCCACCATCTTACGCTCTTCTTTGGTATATCCATCATCCAGAAAAACATCTATCTCAGGTAATACGTTGAAGGCTATCTGGT
>CAYOKF010000299.1:0-2104 GCA_964404475.1 uncultured Dehalococcoidaceae bacterium
AAGCTTTGAAGGGTCCTGCTTTCCCGGATAAATACTGCCGGTGTAAGTGATACTGAATTTGGCGGTTAACTTTGCCGGCGGGATATTTGCCTCGGCCGGGTTGAATCCGTGGGTAATTGAGTAAACCGATTTTCCTTTATGTAAAGTTCTCAGGTTTTCCGCCCAGGGTTCGGAAACAGTTATCAAGGCATCCGCCTTTGATAGCGTTTTTACCTCCAGCCTTCTATCCATTAGTTTTCTCAGAGGGCCATAGCTATAGTTGTGGTTCTGCGACCAGGGATCACGGAAGTCAGCAAGCCACGGAATCTGGTAATTGTCTTTCAAATCACTGGCGATAAGGTGGCTTGTTACCGGAGCGGAACTGGAGATGATTGCGTCAATCTTCTCTCCTTGCAATAGCTTTCGAGCTGCTTCGAGGGCGAATGGTTTCCAATTTTTGTTGGGGCAGGGGTAGTTGATAATTGCTCCGCCAAGGGTAAGGAGGAGATTTAAGGGAGATTTCCCGGAAGTCACCCTGAAACGGCTATTTATCTGTTGCCCCACATCTTCCTCCGGGTCAATTTTGAGAAAGCGCCCTAAAAATCCCAGAGTATCCCGGTAAGGTGTCTCTATAATTCTGGCTGGTAAATCCCGGTATTTACTGGTAACCCCGGTCAAGATTACCGGCTGCCAGTTAAATTCAGGAAGGTATCTAACCAGACCTTCTACGCGGGGAGACGACCGGGGCAGATGTATTATAACCAAAACGTTCTTCATTGAGGGAATGCAATCTCTTTCCCGAGATATTCATTAATTCTAATTCTTCTCTCATTTATATGTCAGTATAGATTGGTACACGCCTTCCATTTGCTCCGCTATTTTCTCCCAGTTAAACCTTTCACGCACCATTGATTTCCCCTTTTCGCCTAACCGCTGCCCCAATTCCTCATCGCTAAGAATCTTCAGGAGTGCTCGCTGTAGCTGTTCTTTGTCATAAGGAACAACAAGTCCGGCCTCCCCATCAATGACATCGGCTATGCCGCAACGGTCGGTAACAACCACCGGTGTGCCACAGGCACAGGCTTCGAGTACAGTTATGCCGAATATTTCATAAAATGAAGGTAAAACATAGATATCAGCATCAACATAGGCGCTTAATTTTTCCCGTCCGTGAAGCGGGCCGGTGAACAAAACTTTACCAGCCATTGACAAATCTGTCACCAATTTCTTTAAGTAAGTTAAATAACCATCGTCAGGGCCGGCAATTATCAGTTCGACATCGTTTAAAGAGCTAGAGAGATTGGCAAAGGCTTCCCCAAGGATATCAAGCCCCTTGATTTTGTGTATTCTGCCCAGATATAGGATTATCTTCTGGTTAGCATCCAGGCCATGTTTCTTTCTGAATTCTCCTCTATCTGGCAGGTCATCAAATTCAGACAGGGCAAGGCCATTTGGTATAATTTCAATTTTATGTTCGCTTACATCCATGCTCTTGTATTGTCCAGCTTCAATTGGAGTTAGGGCGAAAACCTTAGAAGCATCTTTCAAAATTCTTCGCCCCCAGGTCATGTCAAAAATCATCTTCAACCATCGCTTATAGAAGAAGGTGGCTATTGAGCCACGTGCCTGCAACACATAGGGAATACCAAATTTTTTGGCGTAATGGTGGATAACTATGTTTTGAAAGGTCCTGTAGTTATGCATGTGAATTACATCAAAATGCCGGACCTCTTCTTTGGCCTTCCTAACTATGGCTGGTGTTATATAGAGATTGGCCACACTTGACCATGTTTTAAAGGGGTGCACCGTTACTTCTGGAATCGCGTCTATATAATCTCTTCTTAGCTTGTAGTCACTCGTATAGACAGTAACCTGATGCCCCCTTTTTGCCAGTTCTCTGGACAGCTGAAATGAAGATTCAGCCGAGCCCCCTTGCACCGGCGAGAAAAAGACTGTTACCTGCAGAATTTTCATTCATTAATATACCCGAGAATGATTTTGACTACCTTCGATGAGACGTTCTTAGCCAGATATTCCGGCGGGGGTTCCCATTCACACTTTTCGTCCAGCACGATCTCCAGCGCTTTTAACATTAAATCCAGTGAGACGCCGGTCAGTACGTTAC
>CAYOKF010000300.1:0-2100 GCA_964404475.1 uncultured Dehalococcoidaceae bacterium
CCGTATCAGTGGTTGCACTGGGTAAATCTGGTTACAGTGTATCTTTTAAGGAATGCTGTTTCTTTCTGATTAGTTCTACCAAATTATCAAGCGTAACCTGTCCCAGCAGTTTCCGGCCTTTAGTGACCACAAATGCGTAGTCCATGTCTTTATCTTTCAATGTCTGGAGTGCAGCCTTGGGCCCTTGCCATTCATAAAGGAGTGATCTTGGCTTTTTCATAACACTCTGTGCACTGACAACCTTGGCCAGTGACGCATCCTGCACGAATTCACTTACATAAGCATCAGTCGGAGTGGTAATTACCTCCTCCGGAGTGCCGATTTGGATGATTTCACCGTTTCTCATGATGGCAATGTGATTCCCGAGCTTAAGTGCTTCATCAAGGTCATGTGTGACGAAAACGATTGTTTTCTTAACTTCTGACAAAATGTCCAGGAGTTCATCCTGCATCTCACGACGAATCAATGGATCCAATCCGCTGAAAGGCTCATCCATGAAGAGTATCTCAGGATCAGTAACCAAAGCTCTGGCTATACCGACACGTTGCTGCATACCGCCGCTCAATGCACCGGGCAAGTAATTCTCCCAGCCCTTTAATCCCACCGTTTCGATTGTTTCGAAGGCACGAGCGTAACGCTCTTCCTTGGGCACGCCCCTTAGTTCCAAACCAAGAGCGACATTATCAAGCACATTATAATGGGGAAACAGTCCAAAATATTGGAACACCATACCCGTGGTCTTTCTGCGCAGGTTTTGCAGTTGCTTATCATCATAAGTACGGATATCTTCACCATTAATGATGACCTTCCCGGCGGTAGGTTCAATTAGTCGCATTATCAGGCGAATTACGGTTGACTTACCGGACCCGGATAATCCCATGAGAACGAAAAATTCACCGCACTCAACCTTGAAAGATACATCTCTCACGGCAACGAAACAGCCGGTTTTCTCCGCTAGCTCTTCTTTGGAGGCATTCTTCAGATCTGAATTCATGACCTTTTCGGGATTTGGCCCGAAAATTTTCCAGAGTCCGCTGACTTCGATGGAGTAATCCATACCCTCTGGCTCTTCTTTTTCTGCCATAGTTCCCTCCTTCTCTCTGCCTATCAATATCTAGGGCAAGGCCTCTTTAACTTTTTCTGCTATATCCGGTGGAATCCAACCTGTCCATACCGATTCGTAATTCCTGAGAAACCATACAGCCGCCTCGGAGGCGTTTGCCTCACTGCCCTGCATATAGGCCAAAATAGCATTGTTCATGTTAACGTCAGTTTCGTAGTTGCTGAGTAGTTCCACCGCTTCAGGAGCTTTACCAGAAAGACTGATATTTACCAATATAGCTGTAGGATCTGAAGGCCAGGCGCAAGCCTTGGTGGTATTCCATATTTCCTCATCGTATGGTGGTTCCTCAAGCTTGGTCATATCAAGTTTACCCATTATCCAGGTGGGTTCCCAGTAATAACCAAACCATGGATTGCCTCTCTCATAAGCGCCCACCATCGACCCTGCCAGTGAGGCGTCTGAGCCTGGCACGAATACGTTATAATAATCATCCAGTCCATAAGCCTCTATCTTCATGGCGTTCCATCTCTGGCACTCCCAGCCCGGAGGGCAGGAATGGAAACGCCCCTTTTCCGGAACTTCGGGGTCTTTGAATAGATCCCAGTACCTGGGTAGGTCGAAGACAGACTTCAGGTCAGGGGCTACAGGTTCAATCCCTCTGGACGGGTCGCCTTCTATCACATACGTCGGCACAAGCCACCCCTGCCAGTTGTCGGCGAAGTTGGTGCCCAAGTTCACTATCTGCCCTGTATCCATAGCCTTGTTATACGCTTCTTGCTGGCTCTTAATCCATGCTTCCATTTTGACATCAATATCGCCACGAACCAGGGCTTGATACAAAGATACGGCTTCGCCTGGGGCAAAATCAGGCTCGTAGCCATAACCGTTTTCCAAAATGAAAGCAGCGATGCGGTTGTGAACCTGTGCACTGTCCCAGCCAAGATCTCCGAAAACAATAGTCTCCTTTGTAGCCTGAGCAGAACTGCCCGTCCTGGCAACGGTAAAGGTGATGAGCAGTATGACGATAGCCGTGGCTA
>CAYOKF010000301.1:0-2097 GCA_964404475.1 uncultured Dehalococcoidaceae bacterium
CCTGTTTTTCCCATTCAGTACAGAAAAATGTGGAATGTACGGAACAAGACCCTGGCCGAGCTGCTGAACGAATATGTTAAAGCTCCTGCTCTTCAGGATATGTTGAGCTCCCTGTGGGGCTATTATGGTCTGCCTCCATCCAGGCTCTCGGGATTTTACTATGCAGTTGCCACCGGTGGGTATCTTAAAAACGGCTCCTACTACATTAAGAAGCGTTCCCAGGACTTGAGCTATGCATTAGCCAATGTGATCGAGGGCTCTAATGGAAAAATTCTTTATGAAACCTTAGCACAGGAGATACTGGTTAAGAATGGAACAGTGACGGGGGTGTCTATAACAGGCGGGAAGGTATTACCTGCTCGGGCTGTTGTGAGCAATGCGAGTGCCCTTACCACTTTCAAGAAGATGCTTCCTCAGGGGGCCGTACCGGCCGATTATTTAAAAAAGCTACATGGATACCGGCCAAGCCTCTCCACCTTCATTGTCTGGTTAGGGCTTTACCGGGAGTGGAGGGGCAAGATAAAAGGTTATACGTACCATGTCAGTTCAGGCCTGGGAGCAGAGGCAGATTATCAAGCCTGTTTGCGGGGTGAGATTGATAAGTGCTCCTTCGGCGTTGCTATCTATGACAATCTCTTTGAAGGCTACTCCTCACCAGGGACATCCACAATAATGCTACTTGTGCTATCCGGTTATGAACCCTGGAAGAGATTTGAGACCGATTACCGGGCCGGGCGTAAGGATGAATATGACAAGGAAAAAGCGCGATGGGTGGAGATTCTCATCCGCCGGGCTGAGGAACAGGTGATACCAGGCCTGTCTTCTCTGATCGAGGTTAAGGAAGCAGCCACGCCGCTGACTAACTGGCGGTACACCCGTAATAACGAGGGCGCCATTTATGGGTTTGAGCAATCCATGGACAACGCCTTTATGAAACGAATCGAGAACCGGACCCCTGTCAAAGGGCTTTATCTCGCCAGCGCCTGGGGAAATCCGGGTGGTGGTTATGCCGGGGTGCTCAGGGCCGGGGAGATGACCTTCCAAAAGATGATGGAGGATTGGGGAAAGTAAGCAGATGTCATATCTCAGCGGAGCACTTCATTAAATTAAAAACCAGAGATTAAATGCATATGGGAATAGGCCTGAAATCAGATTGAGTGACAGGCAAAATTTTACCATAAAGTAACAAGGAGAACAGAGGTGATAGACACACTACCCAAATGGGCTGAAGTGGATGTGCTTGTATTAGGGGGAGGCCCTGCTGGATTTTCTGCAGCCCTGGCTTCTGCTCGTTCAGGCGCACAGACCATGCTTGTGGAACAACATGGCTTCTTGGGAGGTATGGCAACTGCCGCATTAGTTATGCCGTGGAATGTTTGGGCCAAGCCGATAACCTCAAAAGACATTGGCGGTGCTTATGCAATGCTCCTAGAAGAACTCAAGAAAAATAACGGTACATTTCTTTTTTCCGACAGAACAGTCCTTCGCTCATTTGATCCCTCACTGGTAAAGATCATTATGGATGACATACTTTTGTCATCTGGGGTGCAGCTTCTTTTTCACACACTTGCAGTGGATGTGGTGAGGAAAAACGACGAGATTACCGGAGTTGTTCTTCAAAGCAAAGCCGGGAGGGGTCTTGTGACGGCAAAATCAATAGTTGATGCCACCGGAGATGGCGACATTGCAGTCAGGGCCGGCGCAGGCTACGAAGTCGGTAAAGGGAATCAGAAAACGCAGCCTGGAACACTTATATTCAAAATGGGGGGTGTCGACATCCAGGCCCTTATTAAATATCTTAAGAATAATAGAAGCGAGGTAGGTAACTGGCCGCCAACAGATGAAATCCGCTTTGGTGATGGAGAACACATTTGCGTATACGGTCTTTTTAAGATTGTCGAAAAGGCAAAAAAGGATGGTCTGCCGATCACAGGGAACAGCTTGATCATGACCAGCACACCGGTTAAAGGCCTTATAACCATAAATATTACAAAAGTTTTTGGTATTGATATGGACGACCCCATGTCTCTCTCCAGGGCGGAAGTAAACGCCAGGAAACAGGTACTTGTCGCTAAAGAGTTTATGAAACACTATGTG
>CAYOKF010000302.1:0-2081 GCA_964404475.1 uncultured Dehalococcoidaceae bacterium
AATCAACATTATTCAAACCTTTCAACCGCAGCCAGGAGCTTCAATATGATCAACGGTCAGCTAAAAAGCGATATCGATAAACTCTGGGATGACTTCTGGGCCGGAGGCATTGCCAATCCGCTCTCGGTCATCGAGCAGATCTCCTTTTTAATGTTCGCACGTCTGCTCGACATCCGGGAAGCCAGGGAGGAGAAAACCTTCATCAAAGGAATGGGCTTCTGCTCTTTCGGTATCGGGGCAAATGCTGCCGTGGTTGATGTTAAGAACGGGAGATTAAGCCGGACCAGGCCTTTACATTATGACTGGAAATACCGGCCTGAGGAATTTAATCCCTGGAAGATTGAAGCACGGGGGCAGGTATTTCAGCCGGCTATGAAGACATTGCTACCCCCGCATAGTCTGGCTTATAAAAAGCGGGTATATTCTCCTAACAGGATCAAGTATCCCATGAAGAGGGTTGATTGGGACCCCAACGGGGAAAGACATCCGGAGAATAGAGGCACCAGTGGCTTTGTCAGAATTTCCTGGGAAGAGGCTTTGGATATCGTCGTTGGAGAGATAAAACGTGTGCAGGAAAAATACGGGCCCTACGCGATATTCGCTCAGATAGACGGACATGGGGAGACTATGACCGTGCATGGCCCTCACGGTTGTTCGGGTGCGCTCCTCGAACTTATGGGAGGTTTTACCCTGCAGGCCAGAAACCCGGATAGCTGGGAGGGGTGGCACTGGGGTGCCAAGCACATGTGGGGGATGAATCCTACCGGCCTGATGCGGCCCCAGACCAATGTCTTTCCGGATGTTGCCGAAAATACCGAGCTTATGCTGTTCTGGGGGTGTGACCCGGAAACAACGCCCTGGGGGTGGGGCGGGCAGCTGGCGAGCCGGTTGTGCTACTGGTTCACTGAACTCGGGATAGAATGTATCTATATCTGCCCGGACCTGAATTACGGGGCTGCGGTTCATGCCGATAAATGGATACCGATACGTCCCAATACCGATTCCGCTATGCACCTGGCGATAGCCTATACATGGCTTACTGAAGGCACTTATGATAAAGATTACGTGGCGACGCACACCTTTGGGTTCAATGAGTATGAGGAATATGTTTTGGGGAGGAAAGATGGCATTCCCAAGACCCCGCAGTGGGCCGAGGAGATAACTGGTGTCCCGGCCAGGGTAATTAGAGCGCTGGCCAGGAAATGGGCAACCAAGAAGACATCTATCGCCCATGGCAATGGGGGCGGATATATCCGGTCACAATATTCCACGGAGCCAGCCAGGCTGGAGGTTTGCAATCTGTCGATGCAGGGGCTGGGTAAACCCGGAGCTCATCAGGTAGGGATGATTGAGTGGGGGTTTTATTGCAATGGCGTTTGTATCCCCGCCGGCTATAAACCGGACCCGATGCCACCCCTGCCCGGAGGTGTGGTAATCCCCCACGCTATGAGCGCATATCGTGCTTATGACCCGTCATTTACCAAACTGCAAAAGCAAATGATTCCTAAGACGATGATACATGAAGCTATTCTCAACCCCCCCCTTAGCTGGTACGGTAGTACATTGTTCAAGCCGGTGGAGGAACAGTTTAAAAACTACACCTATCCTGCGGAGGGCTGCTCCGAAATTCATATGATGTGGACTGATTCACCCTGCCTGGTAACTTGCTGGAATGACGGGAACCAGATAATAGAAGCCATGAGAAGCCCGAAGATAGAATTCATCCTGGCCCAGCACCCCTGGATGGAGAACGACTGCCTTTTTGCTGATATTGTCCTGCCCTCCATCACCAAATTCGAGGTGGAGGATATTGGGGTGGACAACTTCAGCGGGCAGTTTAACACCATATATTATGAAGGAAAATGCATCGAACCCATCGGGGAGGCCAAGAGCAACTATGAGATAGTTGGCCTGATAGCGGAGAAGCTGGGTTTACTGGAGGAGTATACCAAAGGTAAAAGTATCGGGGAGTGGATAAGAGAAGGTTTTGAACACTCCGGTGTGCAGGATTCTATCAGCTGGTCAGAATTCAAGGAAAAGGGGTACTATGTTGTTCCTACCCATCCCGAATGGAAGAAGTA
>CAYOKF010000303.1:0-2074 GCA_964404475.1 uncultured Dehalococcoidaceae bacterium
ATTAAACTTATCAAAAAGACTAACTCGTTAATTAATTCGCTGGATGGTTCCTTTCCCATGTTCGAGTTATCCGCAGCGGATGTTGAAATCAGACATGATTATTGTGGAAAGCAATATGCACTCTTCACCAAGGAGGGAATGGACGCAGTCTCTCTGATAAGAGATTGTGAAGGAATCAAGCTGGAAGGCACCTATACGGGGAAAACCTTAGCGGCCTTAATTGCTGACGCTAAAAGTGAGAAATTACAACGTAGTACAGTTCTATTCTGGAACACTCTAAACTCAAGGGATTTCTCAGCTGCGATATCTAACCTTGATTACCATGACCTACCTCGCCGCTTTCATCGCTATTTCGAGGAAGAAACGCAACCCCTAGACCGCGATTAATAAAAAATAACCGCTTATGCCCCGTTAAGTTCTATAGGGAACATACATTGCATAATCTGAAAGTAGTATATAATAAATAGGACATCTAACAGGAAGGAGGTTTATTTTATGCCTGAAGAGTTCAAGCCAGGATGCCAGAGGCCGCCCATTAAGAAACCAAGCTTTGAAACTGCTCCGACTACCGAGTCGAATGCAAAGGAGGCGAAACAAGCAATGGTAAAAGTAGGGAAACCGGCACCTGATTTTACTGCTCCCGCTTATTACAACGGCAAGTTTATGAACATAGGTCTTTCTGAATATAAAGGGAAGTGGGTATTACTGTGTTTTTATCCCGGCGATTTTACCTTTGTCTGAGCGACAGAGATTTCAGCAGTTGCTGAAAAACACGCAGAACTTCAATCCCTTGGGGTGGAAGTTCTGTCCATGAGTGTTGACAGCATTTACGTGCATAAGATGTGGAATGACCATGAGTTGTCAAAGATGATTAATAAGGATATTCCCTTCGCGATGTTATCGGATCAGGACGGCAGTATTGGTAAAATATACGGGATATATGATGATGACACCGGTGTAGAAACAAGAGGAAGATTTATTATCGATCCTGACGGTAGCATCCAGGGATTCGAGGTTTTAACTCCCGCGGTAGGACGGAATGTTAGCGAATCCATCAGGCAAATTAATGCATTTCAGCTTGTTCGCAATTCCAAAGGTACCGAAGCTACCCCCTCCGGCTGGAAACCCGGCAAACCAACACTGAAGCCGTCGCCGGAATTGGTCGGCAATGTATGGAAAATCTGGAAAGTCAGTCAAGCTTTTGAAGATTAAGTCTGTGCAATAACAAGATTTGCTATTAACTAGTAAAAGGTGCCTCACTGCTTTGAAGCGCCTTTTACCTTTAGCCCATATTGCGAGACTATCCGATTGGCTTTATAGTGGCCTATAGTTATAATAGTGCTGTGAGCAGTCCGAACAAACTGATAACCGATTACAGGTTCGAATTGGTGGGGGATTGTCATTCTTCTGGCGGCGGCCTCTGCGGAGTAAGGGTAATCTTGCCAACTGATATTAGCCCTTCTTTTGCCTATCTTAATACCGTATTGGATGATACACTCGATGACCATGAAAACAGCATCCTGATTGGCACCAACAAACGTCAGCGATATGCCTTCCGTCCCCACGAAATCCAGGTTGGCATGCTTACAGACCCACCTGATGCATCATTAATTGTCATGGAGTAATATCTTTGGAGGGATGCCCTTTACTACCCAAACCTGAGTACAAACACAACAGGACACAGATTCGCACCTTATTATCCGTATTGTTAGACTAATAAATAATGAGAAACTAACCGTTATCAAAGGAACCTTTTATGCAGCTACGTGTTGGCAATCTCCCTGATGATGCGACAGAAGCCGATGTAGAGAAGATTTTCACCGGAGTCTGCCCACCACAATTAGTCACGATTATTAGAGATATTGAGACAGGCAAATCCAGGGGTTTTGCCATAGTGAAGATGCCAAGCGAAGAAAAGGGAGAGGAGGCTATCAGGCAGCTCGATGGAACCATACTGCAGGGAAGAGAAATTGTGGTCAGAAGTATGCCAGAAACACTGCCTGGTGAAATGGAATTCAGGGAGTGGCTAACAAAACACGCATCTGAAGTGCTGATAAACTTTGGTGTTAGCGGA
>CAYOKF010000304.1:0-1980 GCA_964404475.1 uncultured Dehalococcoidaceae bacterium
CTCGGCTTCTGCCGGAGGTACTGCCCCGTTGCTTTCGGGGGCTGCCGTCTCTGCTGGTTTTTCCTCGGCTTCTGGTGAGGCGGCTGTCACCTTGCTTCTTCTTACCCTTGGTTTAGCCGGTTTTTCCTCGGCTTCTGCCGGAGGTACTGCCCCGTTGCTTTCGGGGGCTGCCGTCTCTGCTATTTTTTCCTCGGCTTCTTTCTTGGGTTCGGGTAGTATCTCACCCCGGTATATCCAGACCTTTACGCCAATCCGCCCCAGGGTGGTGCGTGCTTCAGTAAAACCATAATCAATATCAGCCCGCAGTGTGTGCAGTGGCACCTGTCCCTGGTGTGTAGTCTGACGGCGAGCTATCTCGGCATCTCCCAGTCTGCCGGAACAGCTAATCCTTATCCCCTTGGCGCCAGCCTGAATAGTGCGGAACATTGCTTGTTTGATAGCTCTTCGGTAAGCAATACGGCGCTCAATCTGGTCAGCTATTGTTCTGGCTACAAGGCTGGCATCAAGCTCAGGCTGTCGAATTTCTTGTATGTTCAATCGTATCTTCTTGCCGACAAGCTTCTCAAGGTAAGCACGCAATTCGTCGACTCGCTGACCTCCCCGTCCGATAACAATACCGGGGCGGGCGGTGTGTATGGTTATCGATACCTCTTTTGCTTGTCGGTCAATCTCTACCAGAGAAATGGCTGCGTCGGCATATCTGGTGGAGATTGCCTTCCGAAGCTTCAGGTCTTCCTGAAGTGCCTCGGCATAGTTAGCGCCGGCATACCATTTTGCCTGCCAGTCCCGAATAACGCCAATTCTAAAGCCTATAGGATGTACTTTATGACCCAATTAATCCTCCCGATTGGCAACAGTAACTGTAATATGACTGGAACGTCTGAGAATAGGGCTGACTCGCCCGCGAGACCGGGGGCGGTGCCGTTTTAACGTTCTAGCCTCATTAGCAAAGATGTTAACTATCTTCAAATCTGACGGCGATATATGGAAATTGTTCTCAGCATTAGCCGCTGCCGATTTTACCGTCTTGGCAACAACCCGTGCCTTCGGCGTTGGGGCAAATTTGAGTATGGCCAGCGCTTCATCTACCATCTTACCGCGCACCAGATCTACAACCGGACGTATTTTACTGGCCGGTAGACCCGTATCTTTGGCTATTGCTCTTACTTCCATATTATTTCCTGTCTAAACCATGCAATCTGGTCTATTTCTTTCTTGCCTGAGAAGTCCGCTCCGACTTGGAAACATGTCCTCTAAAGGTACGCGTTGGTGCGAACTCACCTAATTTATGCCCTACCATATTTTCCGTGATATAGATAGGCACATGCCTCCTGCCATCGTGCACCCCTATCGTAAGCCCTATCATCTGGGGTAGGATAGTAGACGCGCGTGACCACGTTTTTATTATCGCTTTCTGACCGGAACGAATCACCGCATCCGCTTTCTTTGTCAGTTTTTCCTCAACGAACGGCCCCTTTTTAATTGACCTCGACATCTCGCTCTACCTTTATAATTGCCTATTTTTTCCTTCTCTTAATAATCAACCGGTCTGAAGCCTTATGCTTTCTGGTTTTATAGCCCAGGGCCGGTTTGCCCCACGGTGTTTTAGGGCCGGGCATTCCTATCGGGCTTCTGCCTTCGCCGCCACCGTGCGGATGGTCACGCGGGGACATAGCCGAGCCTCTTACCGTAGGCCTCCAGCCCATCAGTCGCTTGCGCCCCGCCTTGCCTAAATCAATATTCTGGTGGTCAATATTCCCTACCTGACCGAGAGTAGCCATGCACTCGATGCGAATACGCCGCATTTCACTGGAGGGTAATCTCACCAGGACATATTCACCCTCTTTGCCCATTAGCTGAGCCGAGGCACCGGCACTGCGTACCATCTGCCCGCCTTTTCCTTTTTGCAGCTCGATATTGTGTATCAAACTGCCGTTAGGCATCATGCCCATAGGCATCGTATTTCCGGGCTTTAATTCC
>CAYOKF010000305.1:0-1972 GCA_964404475.1 uncultured Dehalococcoidaceae bacterium
CAAGATATGTTTTTTGGTGATATCCCCCTGATGACCGCCAAGGGCACCTTCATTACCAGTGGTGCTGAACGGGTGGTGGTGAGTCAGCTTCTCCGCTCTCCGGGTGTCTATCTTTCCACAGAGGAAGATACCGCTACCGGACGCCCGTTGTGCTCGGCTAAACTGATACCAACACGTGGTGCCTGGCTTGAATTTGAGACCAGCAACCGAAACGTAATTGCCGCCAAAATAGACGGCAAACGAAAGATTCCGGCCACAACTCTGCTGCGTGCTATAGGCTATAGTAGCGACGAGCAATTGCTTAACCTGTTCGCCGAAGAGGAAAGCTCATCGGAGCATCAATTTATTCTGACAACTATTGCCCGCGACCCCATGGTCAAAGACGAGTCCGAGGCCCTGCTTGATATCTATAAAAAACTACGACCGGGAGAGTTACCCAACCTCGAAAATGCCAGGAGGCTGATAAAGAATCTGTTCTTTGACCCCACACGCTACGACCTGGGATATGTAGGCCGTTATAAGCTTAACAAGCGGCTGAGTCTCGATGTTGACCTGAAAATGCTGGCACTTACCCCGGATGATATTGTCGAGATAATCAGGCACGTTATCATGATTAATAACGGCGATGACATCAGCGATGATATTGACCATCTGGGTAACAGGAGGGTTCGCACCGTAGGCGAACTGCTACAAACCCAGTTCCACATCGGGTTACTTCGCCTAGAGCAAGCCGTCAGGGAGCGAATGAGTATCATCAACATCGAGGCAATCACTCCCAGTGCCTTGATTAATATCCGGCCGGTGGTGGCAGCCGTCAGGGAATTCTTCAGCAGCTCTCAGCTATCACAGTTCATGGACCAAACCAACCCGCTGGCCGAGCTGACACACAAGCGACGCCTGTCCGCAATGGGGCCAGGCGGTCTCTCTCGCGAGCGGGCGGGGTTCGAAGTCCGCGACGTTCATTTTTCCCACTACGGCAGAATATGCCCCATCGAGACACCGGAAGGGCCTAACATTGGACTTATCGGTTCTCTAGCCACCTACAGCAAAGTTAATGAATACGGCTTTATAGAAACGCCTTACCGCAAAGTTATTAACCAGTTAAGCAACACCAGTGACGAACTTACCGGCAAGACAGCCCCCGAGGATGTGCTTGACGACCAGAACCATACAATAATTAAAGATAATACCACCATTACCGCCAATCACGCTACTAAGGTATCTCAGTTAGCCCCCAGAAATATAAAGGTGGTACCCTTTGTCTCCGATGAGGTTGTCTACATGTCCGCCGACGAAGAAGACAAGTACACCATTGCCCAGGCTAACGCCCAGCTCGACCAGAATAACCAGTTTGTTGAAGAAAGGATTGAAGCCAGGTTAGCGGACCACTACCTGATGGTAACACCAGATTACATTGAGTTAATGGACGTCTCTCCAAAGCAGGTAGTAAGCGTGGCAACGGCACTAATACCCTTCTTGGAGCATAATGACGCCAACCGTGCTCTGATGGGCGCCAATATGCAACGTCAGGCGGTGCCCCTGCTCCTCGCCGAGGCACCTCTGGTAGCTACCGGCATGGAGAAGGAAGCCGCCAAACATAGCGGTCAGGTGCTTTTCGCCAAAAACGCCGGAGTGGTAACCAATATTAGCGGCATAATTGACGATAAAGGTGACACTAAATACAACATTGTAGTTACCAGAGACGATGGCGAACCGGACAAATATGAACTGATGAAATTCGTCCGCACCAACCAGGGAACCTGTGTTAACCAGCGCCCTCTGGTAAATAAAGGTGATCGGATAGCAGCCGGACAAGTTCTAAGTGATAGCTCAGCCACAGATCAGGGAGAACTGGCGCTGGGACAAAATGTACTTTGTGCTTTTATGAGCTGGGAATGCTGGCATTTTCGGGATGGTAGCCTTCTCAGCTCATAAAAGCACAAAGTACATTTTGTCCCAGCGCCAGTTCTGC
>CAYOKF010000306.1:0-1969 GCA_964404475.1 uncultured Dehalococcoidaceae bacterium
ACACCTCATTGAGGCTAATCTGCGTCTGGTGGTCAGCGTGGCCAAGAAACACGTCGGCAGGGGCATGTCCCTCCTCGACCTCATCCAGGAGGGAAACATCGGGCTAATGCGAGCCGTAGAGAAATTTGACTATCGCAAAGGTTATAAATTCAGCACTTACGCTACCTGGTGGATTCGTCAGGCTCTTACCCGGGCCATAGCCGACCAGGCACGCACCATCCGCATACCAGTGCACATGGTAGAAACTATTAACCGCCTGCTCAGAATAAGCCGCCGCCTGGCTCAGGAATACGGTCGAGAGCCCACCTCGCGAGAAATAGCTAAAGAGATGGAGATATCATCTGACAAGGTAAGGGAGATAGTCAAGGTCTCACAGCTCCCCATATCACTGGAATCACCGATGGGGGAGGAGGAAGATAGCCCGCTGGGTAACTCAATCGAGGATAGAAACGCCCTGCCACCAGTTGATGTTGCTTCCAAGCAGCTCCTGAAGGAGCAGATTGAGGACGTGCTATATACCCTGACCCCCCGGGAACAGCGAGTGCTCCAGCTGAGATTTGGTCTGGAGGATGGGCGCAGCCGTACACTGGAAGAAGTAGGCAGAGAATTCAATGTAACCCGGGAGCGGATTCGCCAGATTGAAGCCAAGGCACTGCGGAAATTGCGCCACCCCAGCCGCAGCCGTAAACTAAAAGATTACCTGGAGTAACTAGCGGAACATATTCATCAGGTTTCTGGGCATTTTACCGCCGGCGCTCATCTTCATTAGCTTCTGCATCTGCTGGAACTGGTTAAGCAACTGATTGACGTCCTGCGGTCTGGTGCCACTACCGCGAGCGATACGGCGCCGCCGGCTACCCCCGATGATATTAGGCGTATGCCTCTCCTGAGGAGTCATGGAGAGGACTATCGCCTCCACTTTCTTAATCTGCTTCTCATCAGCACCTTCGGGTAATCGCCCGGCTAACCGGGACATGCCGGGCAGCATCTCCGCCAGTTGCGCTACCGGCCCCATTTTCTGAATCGACCTCAGTTGCGACAGGAAATCTTCCAGATCGAAACTGGCATCCCGCATCTTCTTCGCCAGTTCTTTAGCCTTTTTCTCATCAAAATTTGCTTCCGCTTTCTCAATAAAGGTAAGCATATCACCCATTCCCAAAATCCGCGAGGCCAGACGGTCCGGGTAGAACGGTTCAAATGCATCAAGCTTCTCACCGACTCCGGTAAATTTAATGGGCACACCGCTTACCCAGCGGACGGAAAGCGCCGCCCCACCCCGCGCATCACCATCCATCTTGGTCAGGATGAGCCCGGTAAGGCTCACCTGTGCATGAAACTCCTCAGCTACCTTTACCGCGTCCTGGCCCGTCATAGCATCCACCACCAGCACCACCTCAACGGGCTTAAGCTCCCGCTTGATCCGGGCTAACTCCGCCATCATCTCCTCATCGATGTGGAGTCTGCCCGCCGTATCCACAATCACCCACGTTGCAGTTTGAGCCTTAGCCTCCTTCATGGCATGAACGCAGATATCTTTACTGGATACCCTGGGAGACTCACTGTAAACAGGGATATTGAGTTGCTTACCCAGAGTAACCAGCTGCTCTATGGCTGCCGGGCGGCGGTTATCCGCAGCCACCAGTAACGGGCGCTGGCCGGAATGCTTCAAATGGAGTGCCAGCTTGGCGGCAGTGGTCGTCTTACCGCTACCCTGTAACCCCACCAGCATCACCACCGACGGAGGATGAGGCGCGGATACCAGCCGGCTCTCCCCCCCACCCAGAATATTAATCACCTCTTCATTAACAATTTTGATTATCTGCTGGGCAGGAGTCAGGCTCTCCATTACCTCAGCCCCAAGTGAGCGCTCCCTAACCCGCGCCGTGAAATCCTTCACTACCTTGAAGTTAACGTCAGCCTCAAGGAGTGCCAGACGCACCTGCCGCAGGGAATCATCAATGTCCTTTTC
>CAYOKF010000307.1:0-1954 GCA_964404475.1 uncultured Dehalococcoidaceae bacterium
AAAGCCGGTGATTTTTCAACCTATAGATGGAGGGAGGTCAGCCCCGAAGAAAAGGGCAAGCAAGAGGTTCTTTACGGAATATGCGGCTCTTGTATGCAAACTGATTGTGCCACCCGGGTATACCTGGAAGACGGCATTGTTACCAAGATTGAGGGCAACCCGGAAGCACCGCCCAATTACGGGTCTCTCTGCTCCAGAGGCCGCTCGGAAATTATGGGTCTCTATAACCCTTACCGGGTTAAAACTCCCCTGGTACGCACCAACCCGGAAAAAGGTCTGGATGTTGACCCCATGTGGAATGAAGTGACCTGGGACGAGGCCCTGGACATAGCGGCGAAACGCCTCAAACAGATCAGAGACAAGGACCCCAGGGGTCTGGTGCTCTGTGAAGGTATGGGAAACCAGGAAAGTGCACCCCTGCGGCGAGCCTTTTGCCAGTCCTTTGGCACGCCGAATTTGACAGCCGCACGCGGCCCGCTGTGTACCGTTCATTTTTCTTCGTGCATGGTACAGGCTACCATGCCGGAGGCTGCCGCCGATATGGAGTATGCCCAGTATATCCTTACCATGGGCCATGGTCTTGGCCCAAATTTCTGCGCGACCGGGGCTACACGCCGGTTTGCCAAAGCCATCGCCCGCGGTCTGAAAGTCGTCGCCGTGGACCCGCGCGGCTCACCTGAAGCCTCCAAAGGAGAGTGGGTTCCCATCCGACCGACGTCAGACCTCGCTTTTATGCTATCAGTAGCTCATGTCATGATGCATGAGGGACTCCAGAATGACGTGTGGTTTTTAAAGAACCGCACCAATGCGCCCTATTTGATTGGCCCGGATGCTAACTACTACAGGGACCCCGCCACCGGGAAGCCGTTGATGTGGGACCCCGTAACCGGCAGCGCTAAAACCTTTGACTCTGATTTTGAGGATATTGCCCTTGAGGGCGCCTACACGGTGAACGGGGTGGAATGTCGCACCGGTTTTGACCTTGTCAAAGAGGAATTTGCCAGGTATACGCCGGAATGGGCGGAGGAAATCTGCACCGTAAAGGCGGCAACAATAAGACGTATCGCCAGGGAATTCGTGGAGCATGCGCGAATCGGCAGCACTATTGAGCTTGATGGTTTCACCTTCCCCTACCGCCCGTCCTCAATTATGACCTACCGCGGAGTAACCAACCACCGGGGCGGAACGTATGCTGACCTTACCGGAAAAATCATCAATATGCTCGTCGGCAATATCGAGGTTCCCGGCGGTTGCGTCGGCACCGGATACAGGGGCCCCGTACTGGAACCGGATAAAGATGGAGTCGTCAAACCATATGGAGAAGCCATACCAACACCTTTTAAGTTCCCTCCCGACAATATAGATGGCTCCGAGTTTTATCCCTTCAAGCATACCGGGCCTCATCTGGCGGCAAAGGCTATCCTTGATCCGGGAAAATATCACCACGATTACAGGGTGGAAGCCTGGATGACTGTGGGCGGCAATCCCATCAGGAAGAACGCCAGCCCTGAAATCTTTGTGGAGGCCTTTAAGAAAATACCGTTTTCGGTTTCCTGTGCCTATCACATGGATGAAACCGCCATCATGTCCGATGTCGTCTTTCCTGAGCACTGCGCCCTGGAAAGACACTTTGTCACGGCGCACCGCCCGTCACACCAGTCCACGAGCAGAGAAATACACGCAATGGACCAGGCATATATACGGCAACCGGTACCGGCGCTTTTTAACACTAGGCACCAGGATGAAATATATATGGAGTTAGCCGAAAGAATAGGATTTCTCTACGGTGAAGGCGGACTCTATGATACCTTTAATAATATGCATGATGAACTTTCTTCAACTGACGGCCTTTCTTTAAACGGGGAAAACAAGCTGGAACTCAATGAGAGGTATACCACGGAAGAAATATCCGACCGGCAGCTCAAGAGCTGGAAACGCGGCGACGGCCGCGGCA
>CAYOKF010000308.1:0-1941 GCA_964404475.1 uncultured Dehalococcoidaceae bacterium
GTCGTGGAGAGGGACGTGCGTCGGATCTTCACCCATCGGGGAGAGGGCGTTAACGAGCTTATACCAAGAGGCCTGTCAATGAAGAAGTATATTGCCAGGATTTTCGGAAAGGAAGGCAGTGGCCCAGCCTTTCCTGAGCTGGGCATGATGGGCATGGCGGGAACGGTTGGTGGACTCTTCACCATTGGCGCCGGACTGGCTTTCACCGCCAAGCAGAACGGCAAGGGACAGGTAGTAATGCAGTGCCTGGGAGACGGCGACACCGGCCACGGTACCTTCCACACTGCCCTCCTCATGAGCCGATACTGGAACCTCCCTACTGTCTTCCTTTGCTCCAACAACGCCATGGCCATGTGGGTGCCGACCAATATGATTTACCCCAGGGAGAACCTGGCTGATCTGGTTTATGGCTACGACATACCGTCGGCAGTAGTTGACGGGCAGGATGTTGAGGCCGTCAATTATGCTTCCCAGGCGGCCGTGGACAGGGCAAGAGCCGGCGGAGGCCCTTCGTTCATAGAGTGCAAAACACACAGATTCCGCACTCATAACGAGGGCATGGCAGACTTTTGTCATACAAGTTACCGTGATCAAAGTGAAATTGAGAACTGGAAGCAGAACCGGGACCCCATCAAACTCTATCAGGAAAAGCTCAAGAAAGAGGGTGTGCTGACTGATACTGACATTGCCAGAATCAACAGCGAGATAGCGCTGGAGGTAAAGGAAGCTGAGGAATATGTAGCCGGGCTCCCTGTTCCCAGCGAGGTACCGGATAATCTGGAAAAAGCTATCTACGTAGACTAAGGAAAGTAACCAGAGGTGAAGATAAACAATGAGAGAAATCACATACCGGCAAGCGATAAATGAGGCTCTTTACGAAGAGATGTCAAGAGACAACAAGGTCTACCTCTGGGGAGAGGACGTGTGTCAGGGTAGCGGTTGGGGGACCCATAACAGCCTCGCCGAGGAATTTGGCACGGAGAGAGTAAGGGAAACCGCCATACATGAGGACGCCATCGTGGGCGCTGCCGTGGGTGCCGGTCTGGGCGGTTACCGCATAATAGCGGATATTATGTTCGTAGATTTCCTGCTTTGTGCCGGAGACGAGTTTTTCAATCAGGCAGCCAAATGGCGCGTACATAACGGTTTCCAGAGCAATATACCCATCGTGATTAAAGCCGCCATCGGTGGTTATGCTCATTCCGGTGCGGTACACTCCCAGTGTTTTGAGGGATTGGCAATGCATACCCCCGGCGTGAAAATCGCTCTACCGGCCACCCCCGCTGACGCCAAGGGGCTTCTCAAAGCGGCAATCAGGGACAATAATCCGGTTCTCTACTTATTCCATAAAAAACTGCTGGATGCAACCGGAGAAGTGCCGGAGGGGGAGCATGTGGTGCCACTGGGCGCAGCCGATATTAAAAGGGAAGGCAGTGATGTCACCGTTGTCGCCACCAGCTTTATGGTCACCAAGGCCCTGCAAGTCGCCGACGAGCTACACGAGAAGGGCATCAGCCTGGAGGTAATTGACCCGAGAACGCTGGAACCCTTTGATATTGACACGGTCATTACCTCGGTGAAAAAGACGAAGCGGGCGGTTATCGTCGATGAGGATGTATCACGTTGCGGTCCGGCTGCCGAGATAGCGATGCAGATTATGGAGAGAGCCCATGACTGCCTCGCCTCGCCTATCAAGCGGGTTGCCGCCGCCAACATGCCCCTGCCTGGCGGTTATCTGGAACAATATGCGCTGCCCCAGAATCAGGATATCTCTGCTGCCGTAGAAACCGTTCTGGGATTAAAGTAATCCGGCCGGTAATCTCAGAGGAAATGAAAGAAGGCTAAACACGGTGCGTCATGCCCCTTAAGCCTTACTAAAATAGCAGGCTGTTTTGGTGATTAATGCAGCCGGTATTTTGACATATGGAGCTATACGTATTA
>CAYOKF010000309.1:0-1933 GCA_964404475.1 uncultured Dehalococcoidaceae bacterium
GATTTCCGGATGCCGCTGTCGGTAGAAAAGCTCTTTTACGCTGACATCAGCGGCATCAAACTGCGGTGGTATATTGACCGGGTAGACAAGCTGGAGAGCGGCGGCCTATCAATAACCGATTATAAAACCAGTCAGGAACTATTCACCAATGATTATCTGGAAAACGATCTTCAGCTTACTTTATATCAACTGGCGGCGGAGCAAATATGGCAGTTGCCTGTAGAGCAACTCACCCTTTATCACCTCAGGTCAAACACCCCCTGTAGCTGTGGGCCGAGGGACAAGACAAGATTGGAACAAGCCCGCCAGCTGGTATTAGAAACCGCGGAAAGCATTACTCAGGAAATATTCCCCGCCACTGAAAACAATTTCTGTCCCTGTGACTTTCCGGAACATTGCCCTTACTACCGGCATAAATATACCGAAACCCAACCGGACCTGCCTCAGCAGGATATTTTACCCGGCCTTAAAGCTGCGGATGCCGTTGAGCGCTACGCCTCACTCCAGAAACAGGTGAGTGAGCTCAACCTTGAGCTCGATGAAGTGAAGGAGGCGATAATCCGCTTCTGCCAGTCCGAGGACTTAAACCGGGTTTTTGGTCATGAACATTCGGTTAACTACAAACTGGTGGAGAGGACGGGCTTCAGTGAGGAAGATGTCCGTGCCATACTTGAGCCGGCGGGGTTGTGGCGCCGGGTATTAGGCTTTGACCAGGCAAAGCTCCGGCAGCTTCTGGCGGACAAGACGTTAGCCGGGGATATTAAAGAGAACCTTGAAGCCCTGAGGCGGATAATCTCTACCTACCAACAGCTACGGGTAGAAGAGGTCAACGAGGAAAAGTGAGACTGGCAGTAAAACCGCACCGGCACTCAACCGTTATATCTGTATATGGGGAGAAGAGTTATTGCACTTCTTAGCTGCCCTTCAGTTTTTGACTACCATAGCCTTCCCCTGGCGGCGAAGGGTCAGTCCAGAGGAATTGGGACGCCCGATACCATATTTCCCGGTTGTTGGCCTTATCATCGGACTTATTCTGGCCGGTCTGAGTTGGATTTTCAGCCTCATCTTACCTCCGGCAGTTGCTAATGCACTGCTGATTGTTTTTCTGGTAATGGTCACCGGGGCCCGGCACCTTAGTGGCCTGGTTCATACTTGTGACGCCATCGCCGTCCCTAAGCCGGCCGCAGAGAGATTGCAGGTAATGAGAGACAGCCGAAGCGGGGCTTTTGGCGTCATCGGCGTGGTATTGCTACTACTGGTAAAATATATTTCCCTGAGCAACCTCCCCGGATACCTCATGACACCGGTACTGGTATTTATGCCGGTGGTCAGCCGCTGGGCGATGACCTACACTGTTTTTGTTTATTCCTCCGCACAGTCGTCAGAACTGGACACATTGCTCAAACAGGGAACCAGGTGGCCGGGGTTCACTATCGCCACTATCATAACCGTTGTCATCGCCCTGCTCCTGATTCCGCTGTTGCAGTTTACCGGTCTGGCCATAATATTCAGCGTCTGGCTGATAACCGTGATAATGGCAACCTATTTCAAGAGCGCGTTCAACGGGCTGGGCATCGATAACTACGGTACCATCAATGAAGTGGCTGAAGTTAGCGTATTTATTATAGTCATTTTGCTGGCCCGGATAGGGCTTGCCTAGACAGGAGCATAATTGTCCTGCTTACACCGATCATCGTGATTTACTCCAGGCTGATCACTGCCAAGCTGTGCTTATTTCAACACCCCACTGTCAACACGCTGATATTGGAATTGGGTGTCTGGACGCTGGGTTACATATTATAGTCGAAAAGCCGATTGCGGTTCACAAATCCGAGGCTTTGCGGCTGCTTGCCGCTCACCGCAATCCAAGACAAGTGTTTTCTACGGTTTTTAATCTTCGAACAGCTCCAACATTCAACAAGATTAAGGAGCT
>CAYOKF010000310.1:0-1928 GCA_964404475.1 uncultured Dehalococcoidaceae bacterium
CTATGGGTATCAATTACTATATTGTAGGTGCTAGCCCCAAAGAGGGTATTACCGCCAAGGAACTGTTAGATCGTTGGCTCAATACTTATGTGAAATGGACCGGTGGTACTGAAGGACGTTTTACTGACCCCAACATTATGTACACGCAATGGGCCAAAGGACCTTGGGCACTGGAAGAGTTAGAGAAGCTCGGCGTCCCGATGAAATGGTTTGACGGCGATTATCGGTTTATTCTTGACCCTCTGAGACTTGGAGATCTTAAGATTACACTTAATGTGCTCTGGCAGAATGTTAAGCCGATATTATCGAAGGCAGTGAAAGAAAGAGGTGTAAAAGTCCTCGAACGGACGATGATTGTTGACCTGCTTACCAATAAGGGTAGAGTGGTAGGTGCTACCGCAGTGAATACCCGTACGGGTCAATTCATTGTCATAAAGGCAAAGGCTACGGTACTTGCTACTGGTAATTTTGCTCGCATTTACAATGGTGATATGCCCCAGACCTGGAAGTACAAATTCCATTATCACTGGAATGCACATACCATTTCCGGTGATGGATATGCGGCGGCCTATAGGGCCGGTGCGGAATTAGCTAATATGGACCTGACCGGCCATGGTATGGTAGTTGACGAATTAACCATGGGTTATGGCCTACTAATCCGCAACGATGGTATCCCCGGAAAAGCTGTTAATTGGAAGGGCGAAGAGGTGCCCTCCCGATACTGGCAGTCGATAAGTAAACTTACAGAGATGGAGCAACAAGGACAAACCCCGCTCTACTATACTGTTGAAGGTGTATTGAACGATGACTTCCATAAGAGGCTTGAGTTATATCTAGATGATATGAGGCTGGCATCGCTCAAGTTAGCCGAGGATAGAGGCTTCAATCCCAAGACACACCGCTACGAAGTACCACCGCCAATGCCTTATACCTTTTCCCTGGTTACTGGTATCATCGTAGATGAAGAATACAAGACTTCAATACCAGGCGTCTATGCAGTCGGAGATAATGCTGCTGGCCTGCACGGCGCCTATATGGCTGTCCCCAGTGGATTTATGCTTGGAGAAAACCTGCCGTCCTTCGTTAAAGACACTGCTATGCCGGTAATAGATGAAACTCAGGTGGAAAGCCAGAAGGAGGTAGCAATAGCACCAATGAAGGTAAAGGATGGTACAGAACCAATGGAGTTGGAATGTGCTATTCGCTACATCTGTGAGCGGTATGTAGGCCAGTATAGGTCTGAAGGCAAGCTCAGGGAAGGCCTACGACGGCTCGGTTCTTTACGAAAGGTATTCCTGCCCAGGCTGATGGCGAAAAACTCCCACTACCTGATGAGGTGTCTTGAAGTCCGTAACCTAATAGACCTTGCTGAAGTGCATATTAATGCCTGTTTATCACGGGAGGAAACAAGGGGTGATTTTATGAGGCTGGATTACCCGGAGCGAGACCCAGCAAGAGATAACATGATCACGATTCAATGTCTGGAAAACGGAAAGCCGATAGTAGAGATTAGGGAAGTGCCTGACCTGAAGCAGGGGGTATGCTAAAGAGGAAAGCTGAAGTAAACTATCGATAAAGTGTAGTAGCCAAGACATCATCTGTCAGTTGAGATTTCCCTGACAGATGATATCTTGGCCGTAACCTATCCGGAATCTTGTCATTTGACAAGCTTATGCTATCCCCGAAGTGTCTGGAATGGTGTCTTGCCGAAGTTGTATTTCCACTCACGCATATGCTGAAGTGGGTGGTGGGGAGACTGTCCTTCCACAACAGGCGCGGAACAGCTAAGCAGTGGATTAAAGAGGGCAAGTATGCTCTAAATATGATTGGACAGAGGATGTTTGCTGTCTAGCTCGTGTTTTAGTCGTATAAAATCCCCTTGTCTTGTGCTACAAATACTGCTTGTGCTCGGCTGCGCACCTTCAATT
>CAYOKF010000311.1:0-1879 GCA_964404475.1 uncultured Dehalococcoidaceae bacterium
AGAACGGATGGGACATGCAAGTCTGGTATACACTTGGGATAATCTGATATGCCTTGCTTATTGGATGGTGACCGGGCGCGCTTAAAAAAGTATTTAACCGGTGATGATATTCGGTATGTTAGCGCGAGTTTGGCAGCAGTCATTCCGGTCATGGTACCGTATTTGTGTATAAGGAGAAAGCATGTTAGAGAAGGTAGAAAAACGCCAGATATATGAGCAACCACCCTACCCGGATGTTCCCTATGCAGAGTGGCGAGCCAGGATTAACAAAGCCCGGAAGTTATTAAAGGAGAATGACATCGGTTGTCTGGTTCTCTGGGGGAAAGAGAATATCCGGTATTTCTCCGGGTTTCAGACGATACACTCGGGGTTGAAGAGCCTTCAGGCGGCGGTGAGTATTATACCTGCTGAGGGAGAAGCGGTACTTATTGTCGTAGAACCCATGCTGGGCAATGCCGAGGGACTGGGCTGGACCAAGGATATACGCATGTATGGCGTTCTACGTTCACATGACCTCAAAGCCTGGGACGAGTTGCCGCTTGATGTTGCCTCTGTGGTTAAGGAGCTTGGCTACGGTAACCAAAAAATCGGACTGGAATACGGGCCGCTACGTGACCTTTTCATCCCCAGGCCGCTGGAGGACATTGAGACGTTAAAGAATGCTCTCTCCGAGGCTACCTTTGTGCCCGGTGATAAGGTTATCTGGGGCTGCCGGATGATAAAGTCGCCACTGGAGGTAGCGAGGATACGGAAAGCCGTGGCGGGAATGACCAGAATTCAGTCGGCGGTAATTGAGGGCTTCCGTCCCGGCATGGATGAGGTGGATGTGATGCGTATCATCAACCATGCCCGGGCTGACCTTGAGGGCACTGGCTGGGGAGATGATACCGTCTTCGGCGTTGATTTCCGGTGCAGCAACCAACGGCGCCGGATAATAGATGCCATGGCTTTTGAGGGAGCGCCGATTACCAGGAGTGATTCTATTCATTTCAATTCTGCCACATCCTATAAAGGCTATTATCCTGACCACTGCCGTGTCTGGCAGGTTGGCCCGATAACAGATAAAGTGAAGAAGGCTTACGAGCTGCTGTGGCAAGCCGAGGACTTGGCCGTTGCCGCTATCAAGCCGGGGGTCACGCCTAAAGACGTCTATGAGGCAGCTTATCAACCGGTAAGAGAAGCCGGGGAATTCGTGGTGGAATCATGCGGACATGGCATCGGCCTGGACGGTCATGAACCACCGACGCTGACACCCTGGAATGACAGCATCACTTTACAGGAAGGCATGGCCTTGTCCGTGGAAATCTGGCTGCCCCGTATCGCCGGATTGCCGCTGCTGGGCATCCAGGATACTGCTGTGGTAACTGAGGACGGCTGCGAGTTTATCCCCAGCATTGACCGGGAGATTATCCAGGTCTCGCACCCGATATTGTAGCCGCATATAGTCAATGAAAGTTGTCTCTTGATAATGGGATTCAGCCTGGACAGTAGCTGAAGACCAGGCAGATATCCGGGCGAGATTGCTGTGCCTGTTGCCGGGGGCAACTTAGTTGATTAACGCCTTCCTGCCGACCACCTCATGTTTCTGATGCCAGTTCTGGACAGTATCAACCACCTCGTTAATCTCATCACAGACCACCAGCAGGTTAAGGTCTTCTTCTGAGATGAATCCGTGCGCCAGGGTAGAGCCTCTTAACCAGTCGAGCAACCCTTGCCAGTATTCGCTCTGGAACAATATTACCGGAAATGGTTTTATCTTATGGGTCTGGATAAGGAGTAACACCTCGCTTAGTTCGTCAATTGTTCCCAGACCGCCGGGCATGATGATGAAGGCAACCGCATACTTCACCAGCATCACTTTACGGATGAAGAAGTGATT
>CAYOKF010000312.1:0-1870 GCA_964404475.1 uncultured Dehalococcoidaceae bacterium
TTCGAGATTGCCCCCTTCTACGGAAGGTCACGGATAACAGGGCTGGCGCGTGCTAATGGTTATCCGGTGGGTGTAATGATAAATAATCCCAATTTCCTTGGCGGCTCTCTGGATGTAACCGCCGGGGATAAGATACTCCGCATTATGCAATTGTGTGATACCTTTCACCTGCCGATGGTCTACTTTGCCGACGAACCGGGGTTTATGATTGGTCTTGAAGCGGAAATACAGGGAACTGTGCGTGCCGGTGCCCGGGTGGTACTGGCTACTCGCCAGACAAGAATGCCCTGGATTACTTTCATTACCCGGCAGTTATATGGTGTTGCCGGTGGCTGTCACGTCCGTGCCGGCGGTATGTTCCGGCGCTATGCCTGGCCATCGGCGAACTGGGGTTCAATGCACATCGAAGGGGGCGCGACCGCCGCCTACCGCCGCGAGATTGAAGCATCGCCGGACCCCGAGGCAAAACGGGCGGAGATAGAGCGCCGCCTACAGGTGATTGCCTCTCCCTACCGAACCGCCGAGGCTTTCGATATAGAGGATATAATTGACCCGCGGGACACCCGTCCCATAATGTGTGATTTCATAGAAACAGCACAGGGAATACTAAAGACACAGCTCGGTCCAACAAATGGTCCCAGCTACCAGCCATAGACAAGGAGGTTATTTTTTAAAATGGTATGGCAACCGGAGATAGATGAGCTTAAACTACGTAAAGAACTTGCCCAGAAAATGGGTGGCGAGGAAGGAATTGCTCGGCAGCACTCGCGTGGCAAACTGACTATTCGTGAGCGGGTTGCCGCCCTGGCTGACCCGGACTCTTTCCAGGAAATCGGCGGACTTGCCGGTGCGGCTACCTATAAAGATGAGAAACTGGAATCCTTCCGTCCGGCTAACTCTGTGATGGGTCTCTGCACCCTTAACGGCCGTAAGGTAGTCTTCAGCGGCGGGGATTTCACCGTACGTGGTGGTGCCGCTGACGCATCTGTTGGTAATAAGGGTGGTTTTGCCCAGAAACTAGCCCTGGATTGGCGTTTGCCCTACCTGCGCCTTATGGACGCTACCGGTGGCAGTGTACGTACCTTTGAGCAGATTGGCCGAACCTACATACCGCAAGCCAATGATTATTGCGCCGTCAGTGGGAAGCTTCTTGGAGTTGCCCCGATAGTTTCAGCGGTACTCGGTTCGGTAGCCGGGCTACCCGCTGTAGAAGCCTGTATCAGCCATTTTACCCTGATGGTAAAGGGCATCAGCCAGATTTTCCCCGGCGGGCCCCCGGTGGTTAAAGCCGCCCTGGGGTACGATATTACCAAGGAGGAACTGGGGTATGAAAGAACCCAGATATTTGATAGTGGTGTAATTGACAATCTTGCCGAAACAGAGGAAGAAGCCTTCGAAATGGTCAGGCGCTTCCTCAGCTACCTTCCCCAGAACGTCTGGGAAATGGCACCACGTATTGAACCCACGGACGGCCCCAACCGCCGCGAAGAGGAACTGTTGTCCGTAATACCGAGGAAGAAAACCCGGCCTTATAATCCATATCATATTCTGAATCATGTTCTCGACCGTGATTCACTTTTTGAGATTGCTCCCTTTTTCGGGAAGTCACGCATCACGGCACTGGCAAGGGTTAACGGTTACCCGGTCGGTGTCATGATTAATAATCCCACGCATCTTGGCGGCTCGATGGATGTTGCCGCCGGCCAGAAAGTAATGCGTTTTCTGCGGCTCTGTGACACATTCCACCTGCCAATGGTCTACTTCGCCGATGAACCGGGTTTCATGGTCGGCACCGAGGCACAGAAACAGGGAATAGTCCGTGCCGGTGCACAGGTAGTACTTGCCACCTGTGCCACCAAAATGCCCTGGA
>CAYOKF010000313.1:0-1862 GCA_964404475.1 uncultured Dehalococcoidaceae bacterium
ATCAGAGACTTCGTTCCAGACATCGGAAACATGCTGTACAAGAGTTGCGGTGTCTCCGGTGGCTGAGTAATTGTCCTGATATACTATTTTGTAGGTTTCTGGTGCAGGAGCGGGAGCCGGTGCAGGAGCGGGAGCTGGTGCCGGAGCAGGAGTCGGTGCCGGAGCAGGTTCTGGTGCCGGTGCTGGTTGAGCACAAGCTACCATGACTAACACCAGACAAAGGCTACCAAGCAACAGGAATATTTTCTTCACTTTCACTTTAACTCCTTTTTGCTCTTTGTTTTTGGCTCTTCGTTACTGGTTCTCAATAGGCACCACCTCCTTCCAGTAGTAAAAATCCTTACCTTTAAAACCTACTCTGATTACCTTCTTCAGGATGTTTGCACAAGTTTAGAATTAGTCTGGTTAACCTTCGCCTGTTGAGTGAGAGGCGCCATTCACAGCAGTTACTTCGGATACGTTGATTCACAACGTATTTTTCATTATTTCACCGCTCTTCATGACCAGCCTGACATTGTTGGCATCACTGAGTAGCTCAATATCCTCATCCGGGTTTCCGTCAACGGCAATGATATCAGCCCACTTGCCGGTCTCGATAGTTCCGATTTTATCTTCCATGCGGAAGAGCTTGGCATTGACAATGGTAGCCGACTTGATGGCTTCGTAGGGAGTATAGCCACACTCGGTCCTTAGCTTAAACTCAAAGCCTTGTATACCGTGCCAGAGTCTTTCAAAACCCCAGTCTGTACCGAAGCCAACATTGCATTTAAGTCGATAAGTAAGCTCTACAGACCTCATGACATCATTCAGCACAGGTGGTGTCTTTCTTATAAAATATTCTGGCAACCCCATCTCGATACCTCGATCCACAATCATTCTATATACCAGAATAGTAGGAACGTGGAAGAAATCTCTCTCTTTCAGCATCTGAGCCGCTTCCTCATCAAAAAGGAAACCATGTTCTATTGACCTCACGCCACACTTGGTTAGCCTCTTTATTCCTTCGTTGTTGTCACAATGTGCCGCCACATATGTTCCATTATCTGTAGCTTCTTCAACAATTGCGCGTATTTCTCCCTCACTGTAGCCCACATCCGTCGGCTTATCATTGGGACTACCGGCACCACCGGTCCCGGCGATTTTCACGAAGTCAGCACCATCCCTAAGCTGCTCCCGTGCTGCCCTTCGGCAATCATCGATACCATCAGCTATTCGTGGTACTGAAACGAGACCGGTATCTTTTATCACCAATTCCCCGAGGCCATCACGGAAATTACTCCAATCCCAATGTCCACCAGTTTTAGAAATCATGGAACATGAGATAAGCAGTCTGGGGCCCTTTATTAGTCCCTCATCAATCACGCGCTTCATTGCCAAATTGGCACCACTCATGTCGCGCAGGGTAGTAAAGCCGGCATCTAAGTCTGTGTTCAAATTTTGTATTATCTTCAACGCCGCTCGAATTGGCGGGGTGTTAAACACGTGCGGGATGTGGTTACTGGTAAAAGTAGGATGGCAATGCGCGTCACTTAATCCCGGTAGAACAGTCCTGCCGCCTACATCGAACGCTATAGCGCCATCAGGCAGCGGTTTTTCGCCCGAATATATGTCTTTAATCTCCCCATCCTCAATAACAATGGACATATCCTCTCTCGGCTCATCTCCAACACAATCCAGTAGTCTCCCATGAATCAACACTGTAATCATTTATAAACACCACCTTTCTAAACGCTATTATTTAAAATAATGCCTTTCATTATAGAAAAGCGTAGATTATAACCAACCTCTTTGCCAGAATAGTTGATTTCATAGCACTACTCTTGTCGTTTCCTCAATTTCCATACCTACCTTAGCCTGCTCCT
>CAYOKF010000314.1:0-1860 GCA_964404475.1 uncultured Dehalococcoidaceae bacterium
CTAAAGCCGGCATGACCTTCGAAGGCGGTCTGCGGTCTATCATGCGGCATGACCCTGATATTATCCTGGTTGGCGAAATACGCGATAGGGACACGGCAGCGGCGGCTGTCCAGGCAGCGCTTACCGGCCACCTGGTACTCTCTTCAATTCATGCTAATGACGCCGTTAGCGTTTTTTCCCGGTTAATGAATCTGGGTGTTGAACCATATCTTATTTCCACAACGCTGATAGCTATTGTTTCTCAGCGGATGGTGCGTCGCGTATGTCCTCACTGCCGGGCTGCTTATCAGCCGTCTGAGGATGATAGGGCAGCCTATCGGGAAGAAATGCAGGAAGAACCAGCAACTTTCTATCGCGGAGCGGGTTGTAATCTTTGTTTTAATACCGGCTATTTGGGGCGCACCGGGCTTTTTGAACTTCTGCTGTTGAGCGGGGAGATCAAAAAGATGATGTTAGCTGGTAATGCTAACACTGAGGATGCCAAGGCGCAGGCACTCAGCGATGGCATGGTGACCATGAAGCATGACGGAATGTTAAAGGTGAGACAGGGTATTACTACGGTGAGTGAAGTACTGGGCAGCGTGGCTTTACACTGATTAAAGAATATTCATAATTCGTTTTAGAGGGAATTATGGCGTATAAGTATCGAGCCTATACCCTCGATAAGAAGGTGGTGCAGGGGATCATTGATGCCAGTGCTGAGAGAGCTGCCGAGGAGGCATTGTATCGGGCCGGCTACCAGCGTGTTCTCAGTCTGCAAGAAGTGCGGATGCGGCCGGGTCTGGGGGAACTGGTACCAAGCGTCTTCGGGGTCAGGACCCAGGATATAGTCGATTTTTTGTCTCAGCTAGCTACGCTGATTGAATCAGGGATTACCGTACTTGCGGCCCTGCATCTGATGGAAGGACAGACCTTACGGCCTGCTTTCCGGCAGGTCATTGCCGGACTAGCCAGCGAAGTCCAGGAGGGCTATTTACTTTCCCAGGCGTTCCGTAAGTACCCGCAGGTATTCTCCGCTACTAACTGTCAGGTAATCAGGGCCAGTGAGCAGACAGGGAACATTGAGGTCGGCCTGCGGCAGGTCGCCGGGTATCTGGAGAGGCGGGTAGTGACCGCGCAACGGGTAAAGAGGGCTATGGCCTATCCGGTACTGGTATTGCTGATGGCACTAGTCGTCTTTTTCCTGCTGGTTACGGTAGCCCTGCCGCCTTTGGTCAGATTATTTACTTCTCTGGGTGTTGCTCTGCCCTGGACAACAATGATAATCATCAGTCTCGCTGATTTTGTTATCAGCTACAAGTTCTATCTTCTGTGTGGTATTTTGCTGTTAATTATAGCCGCCGCTGTTTACGTGAGGCTTCCGGCGGGTAAGCTGAGTGTACACCGTTTAACACTGAGGTTACCGGTAATTAGCAGTATCAGTCTTCAGCAGAATATATACCATTTCTGCGAAACGAGTTCGGTACTGCTCAAGGCGGGGCTGCAGCTGCCCCAGGTAATGGATATTGCCACTCAGGCGATGGACAACAGCGTTATCCGTCAGACCTTGCAGCGGGTTAAAGAGGGTGTGTTGCAGGGGGAAAGCCTATCTCGGGCGATGGCGGCAATAGACCTGATACCGCGGCTTTTAGTGGAGATGCTGGCGGTAGGTGAAAAAACAGGAAATATTGACGCTTCCCTGGCAACCCTGGCTGATTACTACCGGCAGAGAGTTGATCAGCGGATAAACGTTTTAACGGCAATAATTGAGCCCCTCTTGATAATAATCGTCGGGCTACTGGTAGCCTTTATTGCTCTTTCCATGATAATGCCGCTGTATTCCATATTACGTACTATGTAGCAAGCAGGTCTGAAGGGTGC
>CAYOKF010000315.1:0-1850 GCA_964404475.1 uncultured Dehalococcoidaceae bacterium
AAGGTCACCTTTCAACCCAGACCGTAAGATGCCACAGTTGTTCCCTCTTTGGATATTAAAAAGTATGGCGTGGTAGCAGGAGGAGACAAAAGTTATATATCGCTATCATCGTCTATCCCATTCAAGGCTATTGGAGACCGGGCCACGGCTGCTGTTACACTGCGGCACGGAGATAAAACCGCCTTCGTGTTAAGATATGGCTCCGGCAGACCGCTTGTTGGAGCCATCGATAACTCCTTGAACAAACTTGCCCGGACCAGGGCATACTGGCAGCATCAGGCAGAAGGTTGTGTTTTTGCCGAGCCCTATCGCGACCACATAGCGCGCTCTTATCTGGCTTTACATCTGCTGGTGCACGCACCGACAGGGGCAATTGTCGCCGCTCCTACGACCTCCCTGCCGGAAGAAATCGGTGGTGAAAGAAACTGGGACTACCGCTTTACCTGGCTCCGCGATGCCTCCCTTACCATCAATGCTTTTTCCTCGCTGGGTCATAAAGAAGAGGCAATCGGCTTCATGAAATGGTTACTCAACGTATGTGATAAGTGCGGCCCCAGAACACAAATTCTCTACGATATTGATTTCAAAGACCCCCTTGATGAACGAACGCTCGACCACCTGGAAGGCTACCGCAGGTCCCGACCGGTACGAGTCGGCAATGCTGCCCATAGCCAGCGCCAGCTGGATATTTTTGGTGAGGTCCTTGAAGCCGCCTACAACTACGTAAAAATCGGTGGTTATATCAGCGACAAGGACTGGAGATTACTGGAGACATTTATTGATGCTGCCTGTGAACTTTGGGCAGAACCGGATAGCGGAATCTGGGAGGTAAGAGGAGGCCCGTTTCATTTCGTTCACTCCAAGGTCATGTGCTGGGTAGCTATAGACAGGGGAATAAGGCTGGCACATAGTCTGGGGCAAACTGAGCAGGTCAGTCACTGGCGTAAGGCTGCCGGGGAGATACGTAATGACATTCTGAAAAAAGGCTGGAACCCGGAAAAGGGAGCGTTTACCCAGCACTATGAAACCAGGGCTCTGGACGCCAGCGCTCTGTTGCTGCCTCTTTTCGGCTTTTTACCGATTTATGACGAGAGGGTACGTTCCACGATTAACCGCATTGTTGCGGAACTCGGCTGGAACGGACTCCTGCGCCGGTACCGGACCGACGAGACCGACGATGGGCTTAAAGGCTCTGAAGGCGCATTCCTGTGGTGTTCATTCTGGCTGGTCCGCAACCTGATAAGGTTGGGCAAGGTAGAAGAAGCCATTGCGCTTTACGAAAGGCTGCTCGGTTACGGCAATCATCTGGGACTTCTATCAGAAATGGTCGATCCCGTTTCCGGAGAAGCCCTGGGCAATTTCCCGCAGGCTTTGACTCACCTGGCGGTGATTATATCGGGGATGGAGTTGACCGAAGGTTTGCGCGGTAACAGCGCTCAGAGAGGTCATAAATGAAAGCCGGAGTGGTTAATCCGGGACACAAAGACAGTGCCAGACTGATTGAAATGGATATGCCGGTCATTTCCAGCGGTCAGGCTCTGGTCAGGCTGCTGGAGTTGGGGATTGATGGCACTGATATAGAGATAAACCGGGGTGAATACGGTGGAGCACCACCAGACAGTGACTTCATTGTCCTCGGACACGAAGCAGTCGGCCAGATTGAGAATCCCGGCACCACGAAGCTGGGCGAGGGTGACCTGGTCGTACCGCTGGTAAGGCGTCCTGACGGATGTGTCAACTGCCGCAGCGGTAGACCTGACATGTGCATCGAGGGTAATTACCGCGAGTGTGGTATTAGGAATGCGCATGGATTTTTGAGAGAGTACCTGGCTGAGAAACCAGATTTCCTG
>CAYOKF010000316.1:0-1848 GCA_964404475.1 uncultured Dehalococcoidaceae bacterium
CCCAGTATAACACACGCTTGGGGCGGTGAATCTCCTGACCAATACTTAACGGTTGCTCAAACCAGATGTCCTGTACACCGTCAGGAACCACGCTAAACTTATCGCCTCTGATTTTGTACAGATTCCTGTAGTAGCCGGCATATTCCGGTGTCAGACAGATAAGCCGGTCAGCGAACCTGCTGGATAGAAATTCCAGGATATAAGCCTTAGTAATTTTGAACCTCCCCGGAGAGTGTGTCCTGGCTGCTGAATATGCTGAAGTGTAGAGGTCGAAGTAAACTTTGGCGCCGTGAAGGAACTTTAACATCCCCAGACAAATTGTCAGGAAGAAATTCCCCGGAAATACAAAGATGATATCCACCTTTTTCTGCCGTGCCGTCTGCAATATGGACATAGCATACCTGAAAAGGCAGTAAAGTGAACAGATTCCTCTAGCAATCTTGTGAAATGCACTCCCGGTCTGCTTAGCGCGCAGATTGTCCACCTGTTTACTGTCTAAAACGAGCTTATCTCTTAAGTCTATAAGCTGCTGAAATCCTAATCGAGACAAGCCTTGCCACAAGGTATCGTATCTTGGGTAACGTTCCAGGAAAAAACCACAGGCAATAACACGGAGGCCTGAGATATCCATCTTGCTTGATTTTCGTCTTCCGGTCATTTTCTCTCATCCGAGCGTAAACTGATTAATATCTCCTCGAATTCATCCAGGGACTTGGGAAATAAGACTTCTGAACGGCTCATATTTATCAGTATTTCTTTTAACCGCTCCCTGATTTCACTGTTCTTGAAAGAAATCAAATCCAGTATGGAAACGACCAGTCCCTTTTCCACGTTAGACATGGCAGCCGAGCAGGTGCCAAAATACATCTTTACATTATCATCATACAGAAGCTCCGCCGGTATGAAATCCGGTAATACATCACCAATTTCTGTCAATGCCCCCTCACGACGATACCCGGGGTGATACTTATAGGCTATGGCACTTTCCGGGAAGTACTTCCGCAAAGTATCGAAAATACAGGCTAACTCTTTCCTGAAAGCGTCCTCACTCCCTGAATAATCGCTTGCATCGTCGAAGAAATAGATAACACGATACCTGCTAACATCCAATACCTTAAACTGGCTCAGCTCGAAGCCCTTCATCATCTCATCCCGCTCTTCACCATCGATAACCCGTCTAAACTCCTTTTCCAGAAACCGGGCAGACATATGAGGAAACACTTCTGCCCTATGAGGAAGTTTTCCCAGAGCTATGCCGCAGCCGTAGGTTAGTTTAAATATAATCAACCTTGCCAGGTAATTGATATTCGTGGGAGCATATTGCCTTGGGGCTACCTGAGTATCATAAGGGGAGATATATACTAACCGGTTTCTGTTACTCAACTTTTTAGCCAGGGAAAACTGCATCGGACCCCGGTCAAGGAAATATAGCTCACACCCCTCTATTCCACAGAGATATTTCTGAAAAGCCTCTTTCAGGTAACGCCTTTCTCTTATTATGTCTGACAGAACATAGACTACCTTATTTAAGCCACTGGCTCTTGCCCTTCTTGGGTCCGGGTGAAAAGGCTCAAAATATATCAGCTTAAGAGCGTTGTGAAATGACTTCTCGTTGATTAGGTTGAAGAACTTGAAGAGGTCAGGGTTCCCCGGGATTAATATAGTTATCGGGCGTTTCTGGTAATTATGCGTGGCAATATACAGAGCACTCTTGTATTGCAGGTATGAGTTGGCGCATATTACTATCTCTTCCAAAATGCCTCTTCATAGCAGTGATTCGTAATTACTGTATCGCTTATCTTTATAATCGGCTATTATTCCTTTGTCGAAAGACCGCTTGATTTCAAG
>CAYOKF010000317.1:0-1836 GCA_964404475.1 uncultured Dehalococcoidaceae bacterium
GTGTTACGCTGGAGATGCTAGAGTGGTTCTTCCCTAATGTAGCTAAATATTACAAGTTATGGCATCCCGAGGACCATATTTCAGAGGAACCGATAGATGAGCCAGAAGGGGGCCGTAGTCGTATTCGTATAGCCAGGGAGAAGTTTGGTGATTTGCCTTTTTGTGATTTGCGCCTGCGCACTGAAAAACCCGGTGATTCACCCTTCACTTACATATACAACGAGGATATTAAATGGTCCAGTATCCTCAGCCCTGAAAACAAACCCATTGGTTGCATTACCCACGAGTCTAAACAAGAGCCTTTCGGCGTTAGAATGCGCTCCACGTTCCGCTTCCCGGCAAAGACACCTCAATGGCTCATCGATGCGGTACACAAACATAACCAGGAAGAAATGGGTAGATTCCCTGAATTTCTGCCAGAATTGTACCGGGAAAATGCCAGCTAGTACCGGATAAGCCTTTAGCCTTTAGCCTTAACTCCTTTAATCACTTCCCAAGGAAATTTCTTGGGGAACCTGCTATGGTAACTGCGGAAGCGGAAGTTGAGATGCTGGTAAGCAAATTATCTACGGGCGGGTAGCATACCTTCCGAACGAAACCAGCTGACGTGGTCACGGATGGAATCCCGCCACGGCCTGGCGGTGAAGCCAAGTTCCTCACGTGCCCGTGCTGAGCTCACCAGCGAGTTGCTGCGCAGAACATCGATGGAGTAAGCAGTGAACACAGGCCGCCTCCGTATTAACCGGTAATAAACGCTCGCAAGTACCCCGGCAGCGCGGGCTATCATGGGCGGTATCTCGCGGGTGGGAGCGGGGTGGCCGATATTAAGCGCCAGTTCTTGCATCAGGTCCGGAACCTGCACCTGTGCGCCGGAGAAAATGTAGCAACGCCCGGCCTGCCCTTTCCCGGCAGCCAGGATGAGACCAAGAGCGACATCACGCACATCCACAAAATCGTAGGCACCTTTTACATATGATTTCAAGTGCCCACTGGCGAAGTCCAGTATTAACTGGCCGATACTTGAGATGCCATAATCCCGGGGGCCAATAATGCCTGTCGGGCAGCAGATGACTGCGTCAAGACCTCCTCTCTTAACCTCGTCAAGGAGGAGTAGAGTCGCACGAGCCTTACTGCGGGCATAGTCGCCCAGAACGCGGTCAGGGTCAAAGGGCTGTGACTCGTCAATCACCGTGCCCTGTGCAGGCTCGGCGATAGCGTGGATTGAGCTGGTATAGACGAGGCGGCGGACACGAGCCCCACGGCAGGCTTTAACAACATTACGAACACCACCCACATTTACTTTCTCAAGGACGGTCTTCATGCCCGGCATAATAGTGACGATACCGGCCAGATGAAAGATGAGATCCGCACCTGAAAATGCGGATTCAAGGCTTCTCAGGTCAGTGACGTCACCACGGACAATCTCCACGTTAAGGCCAGACAGAGAACGGCAATCATCATCAGGCATAACGAGAGCACGGACAACCTGTCCACTGGTGACTAGCTCCCGGACGAGAACATTGCCGACATGGCCGGTAGCCCCGGTGACAACAATCACACTAACGCTTCCCTCCACCGCCATTTTAGACCTGCAATAGTTAATTTTCAATAATGACCGGGGCAAGCATTATGTCTTATCGCCGCGTGTTTAGCCGGACTTCGAAAAGCCGGTATCATTCCGCACGATAGCCAGCACGCGCCTTCTTTCTTCCTTCTCCAAGCCGGCAACGTTCAGCAATCTCTTGATGAATTTGTAACCAGCCTCACGCTCCGGTATTACCAGTTCCAGTACGCCTAACCGCTTTAATTCTTCAGCCTCTCTCTTGCGGCTCGCGC
>CAYOKF010000318.1:0-1827 GCA_964404475.1 uncultured Dehalococcoidaceae bacterium
ACGCCGCGGGTATTAACATCCATTACCTTTTGCCACTCCTCAACCGGGAAGGTATCAGCCGGTTTGCGAATGGCCAGACCGTGGGCAGTTACTAGAATATCAATGTGGGCGAATTCGTCCATTACTTTCTTGACCATGTCAGCTACGGATTGTTCTTTGGTAACGTCCACGCTGACGGTTATTGTTTTTTTACCCTTTGCCTTGATCTGGCTGGACACTTCGTCAGCGCTATCGAGTTTAAGGTCAGCTATAGCAACATCGGCACCAGCCTCAGCCAGAGCTACCGCAATAGCACTGCCCAGTCCACCGGCACCTCCGGTCACCAGAGCAACCTTACCGTTTAAATCAAATAAATCACTCATAATATTCCTCCGCTTAGCAAATGTATCATGTGAATTACTGTTAATTTTACTGGCTGGTATCACCCCCTTTGCTTCGGCTGGTTGCATATAATATATATTAAGGGAAAAACCAAAGAATATCCACTACCTGCTAAAAGATTCAAGTCTCTAGCTGAAGGGCTTTAATTAGTTCTTAATATACAATATGAAAATATAGAGCCCCTCGTTGTTATCAGGATAAAGGAATTGCCGATCGGCGTTTCCGCGCGTTAAGAATAAATCGCCCACTCCTCTACCGAATACTATCACGGAGTGCGTGTTTTGTCAAAGTTTTTAGTAGGCGCTATTGACATTAAGTCGTTTGATTTTGGATAATGTTTCTGGTTCCAACCGCATTGCTCGCCCGGTTCCGAAGGGAGAGTTTTCATTGGCAGAGTGGTCTCTAAGCGGTGATTTTTTGCAAAGTTAATCTTAGGAGGTAGTATTTTGGTTGATTATTTTGACTTCACGGGTAAGGTAGTCATGGTGGTTGGTGTCGGTGGCTTCGGGTGTGCGCAGGCAGTGGCTTTTGCCGAACGTGGCGCTGACATTGTAGCTGCTGATAACCGCACCGAAGTAGCTGAAGAAGTAGCCGAAAAGGTAAAGGCCCTGGGCAGAAAAGCTCTGGCTATAAGTGTGGACGTTACCGACGAACAGTCGGTTGTGGATATGGTAGAGAAAGCGGTAGCCTCTTTTAATCACATTGATGTTCTGGTTAATACGGCGGGTACAGTGGTGAGGGGTTATACCGGCCTGGATATGCCGATTGCTGATTGGCAGAGGATTATCGATGTCAATGCTCGTGGCACTCTGCTGTGTTGCCGGGAGGTTGCCCGGCAGATGATCAAGCAGGGTGGTGGCAGGATTATTAATACATCATCGGTGAGAGGTTTCTACGCCACCGAGAATGGCGGCATCGGTTATTGCGATAGTAAAGCGGCGGTCAATCTTATCACCAAGGCACTCGCCTGTGAACTGGCCAAACATAATATAAGGGTAAATGCTCTGGCACCCACCGTTATTAAAACAGACTTTGTCAAGCAAATCACGGAAGACCCCGAGGCTCAAAAACGGCTCAGTAAAACCATACCGCTGGGACGCGTCGGAGAGACGGAAGACATTGTCGGCCCCACGCTGTTTCTTGCCTCAGACGCCTCAAACTATGTCACCGCCCATATCCTGATGGTTGATGGTGGCCTGACTGCCAAAGTATAAACATTTGTTGCGGACTGGCAGGCAGGTATCGTAGTTGCCCGCCATGTTGGCAACAGGTATGATAGGTCGCATAAAGGTAGATTTAGGGAGGAGAGTATTTATGGCTGAAGACCTGGTCAATGCCTTGGCTGATTTGCAGGAAAACGAAGCTCTGGAAATTGCCTGTAACCGGCTCAACAGCGGTGATGACCCTCTGGGCATCCTTGGTGATGCCAGGAGCGGTATGGAAATT
>CAYOKF010000319.1:0-1820 GCA_964404475.1 uncultured Dehalococcoidaceae bacterium
CCGAGATGAACCGGGCGGTAGTCTATGTGCCTGACCAGCGCCTTAACCGGCTTGCCGAAATTTACCGGCCACAAAAGGTGGTACCAGCCACACTGGAAGTTGTTGATATCTCCGGGCTTAAGGTTGGTCCTCAAAGAAATGAGCATGGTTTCAAGTTGCTCGGGTATATCAAGGATGTTGAAGCACTGTTGCACGTGGTACGTTGCTTTGAAGATGATAGTATTCCCTTCGAGTATGAGACGATAGACCCGGCACGAGATATCGAGACGATTAATCTGGAGCTGATGGTGGCTGATAGTAACACACTTGAGAACAAGATTAAACGTCTGGCAAAGAAGGTGCGTGCAGGAGATAAGGATGCTATTCGGGATACCGCCAACTGCGAGAAGGTGTACACGGCTATTCAGCAGGGCACCCCGGCACGCAAGCAAAACCTGAATGCTCAGGAACTGGACAGTATCCGCGAATGTAATCTTACCTCATTAAAACCGGTATTGTATATCGCCAATATCAAATCCATAGAGAACGCGGATAATCACCATGTAAAAGCACTGGAACGGATTGCTCGGGACGAGGGGGCGGAAGCGATTGTTGTCTGCGGCAAAGACGAAGCTGATATCAGCCAGCTGAGCCCGGATGAACGACAGGAGTTTCTGCGGGAACTCGGGTTAAAAGAGTCATCAATGGAGCGCCTGATTGGTGCCGCCTACAGGATGCTGGGACTGATAACTTTCTTCACCACCGGGGAGGATGAGGCGCGTGCCTGGACTTGCCGGAAGGAGGACAAAGCCCCGGTAGCCGCCGGGAAGATTCACACGGATATGGAAAAGGGGTTTATTCGCATGGAGGTTATCCGCTATGAAGACCTTATGGAGCTTGGCAGTGAGGCGGCTATATCCAAAGCAGGTCGCCAGCGTCTTGAGGGCCGGGACTATACCGTGCGGGACGGCGATATTGTAGCGGTTCGCTTCAACCGAGGATAATAAGGTGGAAAGTGAGGGGTGGAACCGGGGTATCAATAAATTGTTTAGGATTTTTAAGGCAAGGTTTAGCCTTTATCATGGAGGTCACGTAAGCTAAAGAGTCTTTAACATTTCTCCTTCTGCGTTATCTACTGAACGCCCTCCTTTACGACTTTCAACAATTCTACGATCCTGTCTTCATCTATCTCTTCCACAGAACGGAACTTCATATGTTTCATTGTCTTTCCGCCGCCTTTAAAGAGCCTAACCTCATCACCAGACAAACCCTTCAGTGAAAAACCCAGATTAACGTAACTCTTAAGCGCAACTATATAATACTTCCCTTCATACCACGGTACCCCCAGTTTCAGTTCTTCCATAGTGTTCGGGAAAGTCTTCATAATAATATCCCTTAACGCCTGACAGATTTCTTTCTGGGGTGATTTCTGTTTCGCTATATAATCATCAACTTCCCTGCCCACCTTCATCCTCCTTGTTATCCCTTACGGAAAATGTCACTACGTGCAGTAGTAATTTTACCATGAAGTATTGTAATCAGAGTACTGGTTATGACCGTATAATTCCTGAAAATCTTGGAATGATTCAAGTTTTATGTTAAGTGAGCATGGTAAGGAGATGCGGAATAGTGAGATTTCAGCCTGAATTTAGAGAAGCTTTGCGAAAAAATTGTTCTCGACAAGACACTATGGAACCGGGGTATCAATAAGTAGAACTGATAAAACCTTCGAACCGGTGTCCGGCTTTGTCATAGATAATAGCGACTATTCTTCAAGCAATCCAGGTACTTTTCTACCTTCGAGCAAACATCGTCACGTTTGCCCTTTCATGCGTACATTC
>CAYOKF010000320.1:0-1812 GCA_964404475.1 uncultured Dehalococcoidaceae bacterium
GGCCTGCCGCAGGCTGTTACCAATGGCCGCACCGGCATCAAGTACCGTCTTATCCAATTCCTGCTGGATATTAAGAGGTAATTGCTCCCGCAGTCCCTCAAACCACTCCTGTAACTGGTATAAGCTCCGGCTGAGAATATCAGGGGCGCTTTCCAGCAGCACCATCGAGGCATCAATAACCGCGGTTACCAGAAAATAAGAAAAACCGCCGACGAGAACAGCAAGTATCAGAAATGATATCAGGATACTAAAGACACGCTTGAACCCCGGCCATCTTTCCTTATACGGCAGGCTCCTCTCCAGCCAGGTAACAAAAGGCAGTAAAAGGTAGGCAAAGACCAACCCGACGGCAAAGGGAAGTATTACTGTCCTCAAGAGATACAGAATATAAATAAAGACGATAATGCCCAGCACCAGAGATACCAGGCGCCAGTGTTTCCCAAAATAATTGGCCAATGATACTCACTCTCAGCCGAATATCTACTTTTAACCGTCAAAAAAGCAGTTAGCAGGTGTACCGGTCAAATCACCCGTATTGCCTGATGATTCAGCTGGAAGCCTCTTCCTTCCTGCCCAGTCTTTCTTCCGCCCTTCTTTTTGCTTCAGCTGCGGCCCCCTTCGTCTTCTCGGCAACTTCCGCCGCTCTTTCGCGGGCTTCCTGCACCCTCTCTTTGATTAGCTCCCTGGTTTCGCTACCCGGCTTGGGCGCGTAAAGGAACCCGATAGCCACGCCCACCGCAGCACCAACCAGGAACCCGATGGTAAAGCTGACACCAGAATCCTTGTCACTCATTTTTCCCTCCTGTCCTCCTTTGCGTAAATTGACGGACCAGCCCTACTGCCTGACTAACACCCTGGACAAAGGCAGCAATCTGAGTCAGGGGTCTGGCCACCTCCTCTTCAACACAAGAGGAGATATTGCGCACCGTCCGCGTCGTGCCTTTTACTGAGTCCAGTATCGGGCTGACTTTGCGGTAAAGCAAGAATGCCAGTATCCCCAAAAAGATGACGACCACCGCCGCCCCAAAGCCCAGAACACATATAGCCAAGTCACGCAACCATTCGATGCTCACTGGTCAGTACCCCCGTTTCTACAAATTGCCCTTTGTGCATTGTATCCCCCTTTTTCAGTCCTGTAAAGTGTAACACCCCCTTGAACTAAAAATCAGCGAGCGGGGCACCGGCCACAGATTTCAAATAAGAAGTATCATTATGCCGGGTCAGAATAAAACGCCCGTTTCCACAGGTAAAACTGGTAATGCCACAGGTATCCTGCTTGATGTTCCAGAAATGGGAATTATCCAGCCCCAGCAAGGCGCAAATCAAAACCTTGTTCACCACACGATGAGACACCATGATTACCCTGCCCTTGTATTGGGCAACCACTCCCTCTACCAGCGATACCGCTCTCTCTCTGACATCGTTCAGCCCTTCCCCGGCGGGCAGGCTCGCCCGCTCAGGATGGTTTACCCATTCTGTATAAAGACCGGGGTATTTAGCCTTTACTTCCTGGTGAGACAGCCCCTGCCACTCACCAAAATCTAAGTCAATCAGCGCGTGAGTGACCATCACCCCCACCCTGTGATTACCGGCAATAATTCCCGCCGTTTTCAGGGCTCGTTTTAACGGGCTGGTATAAACAGCCTCTATCTCAATACCGCTCAGGTACTCCGCCAGCAGTTCCGCCTGCTTGACACCGGTCTCATTCAGCTCAACATCTACCCTTCCGCGGAATATTTCCCCCGCATTCCAGTCTGTCTCGCCGTGCCGGGCCAGGATAATCTCAGTCAAGCTATGACTCCTCTATCTTCT
>CAYOKF010000321.1:0-1794 GCA_964404475.1 uncultured Dehalococcoidaceae bacterium
CTGGACTGTTTCTCCTGTTTTGACCTCTTTCCTGTCTTCAGGGATGATTACCAGCCCCTTTGCCTGGCTCATCGAGGTCAGTATCCCGGAACCCTGAGCACCGGTCAGGCGTGCCTGGTAATGCCCGTTGCATTGTTCTATTATAGCCCGGCTGTAGATGCGGCGCCCGTCGGTATTGATGACGGTCTCTTCGAGCACTGCTTCTATGGTGGGCTTATTCAGGTTCTTTTTCCCCATCATTTTTAAAATGGCGGGTCGAGCGAACATCTCAAAAGTAACCATTGAGCTAACCGGATTGCCGGGTAGTCCGAGGTGAGGGATGTTTCTCGGCACCCCCGTTCTGTCAATCCCTTTAATCCTGCCGAAAGCCAGCGGTTTGCCTGGCTTCATTCGTACTGTCCAGAAGCTGATTTCACCCTCTTTTGCAAGTATATCTTTGACAATATCATAGTCTCCGACTGATACACCGCCACTGGTTATCAGCATATCGGCATGCGTACCCTGGCGGAGCTTGTTTAAAAGTGAGTCTTCGTTATCAAGGGCTATGCCCAGTATCTCGGGAATGCCTCCATAGCGCTTGACCAGGGCAGCCAGGCTGTAGGTGTTGCTGCTGTATATCTTGCCTTCTGTGAGTGGCTTGTTAATGTCCACCAGTTCATTTCCGGTGGCCAGGACAGCCACCACCGGTCGGCGGATAACGGCAACTTCACTCTTGCCCAGCGAGGCGAGGACGCCGACCTCGGCAGGCCTGATTATCGTTCCGCTTCTCAAAATCAGTGCGCCTTTCGTTATATCTTCCCCAGCTTTTCGGATGTTCAGACCCGGCTCAGATTTTTTTAGAATGCCGATTTCGGCGAAGGACGGCTCGGCTGTGGAGCTTTTTCTTCGGGCTTCGTCTGTATCTTCAAACATCACCACGCTATCGGCGCCTGCGGGTACCGGCGCTCCGGTCATGATGCGAATAGCTGTGCCCGGTTCTAATTTGTGCTCAGATATTGAGCCAGCGGTAACCGTGCCGATAACGCGCAGAAGGCAGGGGAACTCGCTGCTGGCATTCTGAGTATCTTTTGATTGGACAGCGTAGCCGTCCATGGCAGCATTGTCCAGCGGCGGTATGTTGCTGCCAGCGTATATATCTTCAGCCAGAACCTGCCCCAGAGAGCTCAGGAGTGGGGCTTGTTCCGCTTCCAGCATGTTTACCTGATTGAGGATATTTTCTAGGGCTTCCTCAACACTTATCATAGCTTTTGTCCTCTGGCTAATTCCCTGGCTAATTCCAGGTCTGCTTTGGTGTTGATATTAAAGAAGCTGAGGTGCTTAGGGTCAAAATGGTTAATCTCTTCAGCTTCTACATATCTGGTTCTGACAGAACCGGAAATATTATGAACCCCCAGATTGTCCTGGTTAATCATTTCTTCTAAATGCGCAACGCAATTCTTGGTGTAGATGGCATGGAGCGGTTCAACCAGGTTGCCCACTCTTGGCATCACGATGTCAAAATCGGGTGAAAGCTGTATCATATAGCGCAATAGCGCCTGGTTCAGGAAAGGCATATCGGCAGCGATAACAAGGTTGTAGAACGAGGTGGAATTTACCAAGCCAGTGTAGATGCCAACGAGAGGGCCTTTCTCTGGATAAATATCCGTTATCACTCTTAAATTCGGATAGCCTGTTATCTGAGGTAGTATTTTCTTCTCAGCAGTAACTATGAGAATTTCACTACTTAACGGACCTAGATAAGATATAACCTCTTCCAGCAGGTTTCCATGTCCGAAAGTTTGTAAAACTTTATCA
>CAYOKF010000322.1:0-1790 GCA_964404475.1 uncultured Dehalococcoidaceae bacterium
TTTGCAACACGGGCACCAGAGCAGCTACCACCACCACGTTATCCATGGCTGCTGATGTAAACCCAGAAAGCCACAAAATAAGCACGGTAAGAATCCCTGCCCCACCACTTCCAGTGAGTCCGGAGAGGGCATCAGAAATAACGTCAGTGAGCCCCACATACTTCAGAGCCCCGGCCTTGGCGAATAAAAACATGAAGAATATCAGCGTCCACCAGTCAACATCCTTCGTGATGAAGTCGCGGGCTTTGCTCCTTTGCCACAGCATTACCACCCCTGCCCCCAGGACCGATGTAGCCACCAGTAAGGTGTTATGTTCTAAACCCAGTGCCGTCTCCAGGCGGTAATGCAGGGCCAGGAAGATAATAACCACGACAAAGATGGCAGCACTGCCCATAAAGAGCTTCCTGTCTTTAATGGCAGCCCACTTGTCCGCCCAGCCTGCCTCACTGGCTTTGGACTTGGCATGAACCTTTTCACCGAGTAGCCTCAGGTCACTCCGCTGCCACAGCAGGACAATGATAATGATGGAAATCATTGATATTAAACCTACCGGAAGCGCGGTTACCAGGAAGTCCTCAAAGGTCAATCCTGACCTCAGTGCAATGAGAATCCCTATCGGATTGCCCAGCACCGTCCAGGAACTGCCGATATTGGTGGCCAGTACCACTGATATCACGTAATTTACCGGGTTCACCTCAAAGTAGTCGCACATGTCCAGTACCAGGGCGGTAACAAAAAGTATTGAGGTAACTTCGTCCACCATAGCCGCCATCAGCGACGATAGAAACAGAATAATAGCCATCAGGCGTTTGGGTTCAAACCTAGAGATCTGTAATCCCTTAGCCAGCAGCCAGCGGAAGAAGCCCGACTGCCTCAGCAGCCCGACGATAACCATCATTCCCACCAGGAAGAGGATAACATCCAGACTCATAAACTCGATGGTATGGTGTAAGTCTATGGTGCCGGTTAACAGCAGCAACACGATCCCGACAAAGGCAATAGCTACTCTGAATCTCCAGAACATGAGGGTGCCAATGACGAGAGCCAGGAAAATGGTGCCGGCAAGGGTCTGTTTGATGTCATATAACAAGAAGTAGAGACCAACGCCAATAGCTGTATTGATTAATATATAGATAATGAACTGCTTGGGAGTGCCAACTACTTCCTTACCTTCGTATTCAGCAACTTCATATTCATCCATGTGATTAATTCCCTTCAAAGTGTTTAGAATATGCCGCTAATTACTTTATGTTAAATGATGGGTTACTGTGGGGAATGTTCCCGAATGACAAAATCAGTCTCTTGCTAGTAACTGACCAAACATCTATACAAGTATAAAGTAAAATGCCTGTTCTTGGCAAGCGGGCTATCCGGCGGCAAAGGGAATTATCCAGATGAACAGCGCCAGGACAAAGCAGATGGTTAGCGTTATTATCACAAAAGGAACGGTATAACTAAAGAACTGACGCATGCCTATTCGGCAGGAATCCGCTTTCTCACACATATTCTGGGCAACGATAAGTGCCGGGGCGCCGGCTATAGTCAAATTGCTGCCCAGGGTACCGGCCCAGAGGATTGCCCACCACATAGGCCAGGGGCTGATATTGGCTGAAGCCGCAAAATCCCGGATTAAATATAAAAAGGCCAGAATATAAGCGTCATGCTCCACGATACCAGCGATAGGCGCCGTTATCCAGTAGACAGCCGTCGTGCCCAGAACGGGATTATCCTGGATGCCGGAGGCCAGAGCATCAGCAATCATCTTCAATATGCCCGCGTGGTTTATCCCC
>CAYOKF010000323.1:0-1785 GCA_964404475.1 uncultured Dehalococcoidaceae bacterium
GTCCTTCCAAGTGGTAAAGCCAGCGACCCGGGTAGCGTCAGGCTTCTGAAGCATAATCAGCATCAGGTTGCCGATGCTGTAGTCATGAAACTTGGACATGGTGAGTAAAAACTCTCTGTAGTTTTGACTTTCCTGAATACTATCGACGCCCGACTTGAGTCTTCTTAAAACTTCATCGATCTTGCGCTCCCTGGTTTCAGGCTCGATGGCGAAACTGTAATCCGGCACCGGAGCGTTAAACCAACTCACCAAGCTATAGTGCCGCGGACGAACTATTTCACACATACGTGCTTTCACTTCAGGAACATATCGACCTCTTGTAGTTAATTCATTAGATTCCTCTTTGGATAAACCTTTTGCCGCATCCGCGACCAGAGCACCCACGAGTATAAATCCGGCAAATGTAGCCATTGGCGTCATCCAGTCAGTTAACGCCGGTTCTGATTGCAAAGCTAATAGTTCTACAAAAGCAGTATCACCGGCTTCGATGCCATCCAGTTCTTCAGCGTTGACCTCCAGGAAATACCTAGCCGGCAACTGTGAAGTCACGAGGTACCCCGGTTCTATGTCGTGGTAGACTTCGATGATTGTCATATCCTCCGAAAGAAAAGCTATATCGAGCGGGAAAAGCATGGGTACCGTGGTTACCTCTATGACCTGCTCATATTCAAGGTCAAACAGCATACCGGTACCTACTGGCAGTTCTGGGAGTCCTCCCAGGCCCTGTGAAAGCTCCCAGGGAGTAATGGCGATATCGACCGCCCACTGTCTGTCATTTATTGTTACTACGGCCTGTCCTACCATGACTACCTCCCCGGTATGCGCTTAACACCATTGAGTTTTTCTTCAAGGTTTAATTGTTTGGACTCGGACTCTGGAGTATCAACATCCGACCCACCGAACATAGCGATATCGAAGTTACGGTGCCACGTGGTTGAGGCCTTGAAGTCGGTGTTTTCCTCAAACCTTTGCCCTCGCACCGTCTTCGGTCTCATGCCGGGCGGTGCTATCACAGCCATGCCCTTTAGATAAGACTCACTGGTGGTATCTTCCCGGTAGTTAATCGGGGCATTGACCCCGAATTCCTCGTGGTTAGCATATTTACCCATCCTGCTTACCTCCGTTCCACAGCTGCTCGTACCACTCCCGCTGCTCTTCACCGGATACCTTGCGGTATCTCATGGTAGTAGTGATGCTCTTATGCCCCAGGTGCTCCTGCAAGAGCCTTAATCCATCACCTGAATCATTCAGCTTTACCGCATGTACGGCAAAGGCATCACGCAGCTTGTGGGGGCTAACGTTGTGCACCTTGCCCGTATCAGGATTGATCAGGCGCGGGAGCCGAGCATTCTCGGCGCATTCCCTAACAACCTGCCAGGCCCGGTGCCGGTTGATACCGAAGAGAGACCGCTTACCGTTTTGAGATACCGGTCCGTCCCTCTTGATGTAGTCCCTGAGCATAGCCAGCGTTTCTCCATCGACCGGCAAGGTCCGAAAGCGCTGGTGCGCTTTCTCGTTGATTACCGCCTGGTCTACCTTCATACCGCAGCCGGGACAGAACTTATGCGCTTTACTCAGCCTTACTTCACAGTTGGGACAATTCAGGTTTATCCTGGTCTTGAGGTGCCGGATAGTAACCGTGCCCTGGTTGAAGTCTATATCGCTTACAGAGATGCCCAGGGCTTCCGAGATACGGCAGCCGAGATGAAACAGCAGCCGGATGAGAAGCTTATCTCTCAGGAATTGAGCCGCTTCCTCAAGCCTTTCTATTTCTGATGGCTCCAG
>CAYOKF010000324.1:0-1780 GCA_964404475.1 uncultured Dehalococcoidaceae bacterium
TAATGGCAGGGAAAGACTACTATTCAATACTGGGGGTAAAGCGGGATGCCAGCCAACAAGAAATAAAGAAGGCATACCGCCGACTGGCGCGCACGTACCACCCCGACGTCAACCCCGGTGACAAGACCGCCGAGTCGAAGTTCAAAGAGATAAACGAGGCGTATGAAGTCCTCTCGGATAAAGACAATCGGGGAAAGTACGACAGATATGGCGAACAGTGGCAGTTCGCCGACCAGTTCGAGCAGGCGGGAAGACAGCAAGCCTACTACCGGGACTTTGGCCGCGGCGGTACCACCGGTTTTCACTTTTCTTCAGATGACATGGGTGGTCTGGACAGCCTGTTTGAAGAGGTACTTGGCGGTAAGCGTGGCGGTTATTTCCACCGCCAGGCAAGACCGCGTCGGGGTCAGGATATCGAAACACCGGTGGAAATATCCCTTGAGGAAGCCTACCACGGCACCAAGCGTACCCTCAATCTCCAGGTAGCCGAGCCCTGTACGGTCTGCGGCGGCACCGGGTATATTCAAAACATCCCCTGCTCAACATGCCGGGGCGCCGGTTCATTGCCAAAGACCAAACGTATTGAGGTAAACATCCCGGCCGGAGTGAAAACCCATTCCCGGGTGCGTATTGCCGGCAAGGGGCAGCCCGGATATGGTGGCGCCAGCGGTGACCTTTATCTCAGAATTTCGGTCACTCCGCATGCCACCTTTGACCGGCATGGTGATGATTTACAGGTAAAGATAGATGTTCCGCTGACAGTGTCTATGCTGGGTGGGGAGGTGCAGGTACCTACCCCCAAAGGCAAACTTGCCCTTAAGATACCGCCAGAGACTCAGAACGGGCGTGTCTTTCGATTGAAGGGACAGGGTATGCCCCACCTGGGTGGTTCCAACCGTGGTGACATACTCGCCAGGGTGAACATTGTCCTGCCTACCAAACTGTCTCCACGGGAGAAGGAGCTATTCCAGCAACTGAGCGAGCTACGACCAGCCTGACCAGGAGGAGAGATTTTCATGACTGTCAGAAGAGATGAGAGAGAGCGCAACGAGATAATGGATGATGATGAACCGCGCTATGTAATAAGTATTGCTGCCAGAATGCTCAGCATGCAAACCCATAACTTGCGATACTACGAAAAGCTGGGCATAGTAGAGCCGCACCGCTCACGAGGTAATATCCGGCTTTATTCCGAAAGAGATATTGCCCTGCTCCGTCGAGTGAAATCACTTGTCGATGATATGGGAGTCAATCTCGCCGGGGTGGAGGTTATTTTGCGCATGGTACAGCGCATGGGGGAAATGCGGAGCGAACTGGAACAACTACGGGAAGAACTGGACAGTAATCAAGGCAGGTGAAGAAGCAATGAAACAGGAGCGATTTACCGAACTAGCCAGAGAAGCCATAGCTAATTCACAACAACTTGCCATGCAATTACAGCACAACCAATGGGATGTGGAGCACATCCTGCTCGCCCTGCTGACTCAGGAGCAGGGGCTGGTAGTCGACATCTTGAAGGGATTAAATGTCGATGTAGAATCGGTGAATAACAGGGTAGAAGCCACTCTGGATAAGACCCCGAAGGTATCCTACCAAACCGGACAGCTGTACGCTACCCCGCGTATCATGCAGCTCTTTAACCGGGCGGAGGAAGAGGCAAACCGACTCAAAGACGAGTTCATCAGCACGGAGCACCTGTTTATTGCCATGATTGCCGAAGATAAAAGTGAAGCGGCGGCTATTCTCCGCGAATACGGTATTGACCAGGAGAAAGTGTACG
>CAYOKF010000325.1:0-1778 GCA_964404475.1 uncultured Dehalococcoidaceae bacterium
GATAAGCTGGCTGAAGAGACCGATGAAATACTGGTCATCACTATTTCCCGCAAGCTTAGCGCCACCGGTGAGGCGGCGTTAAGAGCGGTGGAATCAATGGAAAAGAAATGCCGGGTGGAGGTATTGGACTCGCAACTGGCGATTATGGCCGAAGGCCTGCTGGCAATAACGGCCGCCAAGGCGGCCCGGGCCGGGGCTAAACTTGACGAGGTAATGAGAATGACCGAGCGTAATATATCCCGGATAGAAACGCGCATGGCTTTTGACACCTTGGAATACCTGAAAAGGGGCGGGCGTATCGGCAAGGCGAAGGCTCTGCTGGGTTCAATGCTGAAGACAAACCCTATCCTCGGCATCAAGGACGGTGAGGTCTTTCCTTTTGGCCAGGAGCGTTCCCGGACTAAGGCGATTAGCCATCTCTATGAATTTGTTATGGGCTATTCGCAGATTGACGAGCTGGCTGTGGAAGATGCTACGACACCTGATGAAGCTGAGGCGCTGGCGGAGAGGCTTGCTGGCAAATTCCCCGGGGAATGTATTTATCGGTAGAAGTTTAGTCCCGTAATAGGGACTAATGTAGGCCCTCACGTTATCGGTGTGGCGGTGCTGGGGGACAAATAATCCGCACTCTTAGCTGGTAAGCTGGGAGGGGTTCTAATGTCGGTTAAGATTGTAACTGATAGTGTGTCTGATATTCCTGCCCAAGTAGTTGGGGAGCTGGGGATTACCGTAATTCCCGTGCTGGTTCGCTTCGGAGAAGAGATGTACCGTGATGGTGTTGACCTGACTACCGACCAGTTTTATGATAGGCTGGTACACAGTAAGTTCCTGCCGTCTACATCGGTGCCGGCACCGGTAGTCTTTGCTGAGGCATATGACAGACTGGCCGAGGGGACGGATGAAATTCTGGCTATCATGCTTTGTTCCAAGCTCAGTGGTATCCATGATGTGGCGTTACAAAGTGTGGGTTTGATGAAGCGGAAATGCCGGGTAGAGGTCGTGGATTCGCAATGGGCGGTTATGGCACAGGGGTTTATCGTTATCAAGGCAGCCCGGGCAGCTCAGGCTGGCGCCAGCTTTGATGAGGTTCTGGACGTAATCAATAGCAGCATTCCTCGTGTTGATTTTCGTGCTGTCTTTGACACACTGGAGTATCTCAGAAAGGGCGGGCGCATCGGGCGGGCACAGGCTTTGCTGGGGTCAATGATGAAGGTAAACCCTGTCATCACTCTGAGAGACGGTATAGTTGAGCCGGCAGGAAGAACGCGCTCCCGGGCGAAGGCAATAGACTTCCTCTATGACTTTGTGGCGGGTTATTCCCATATCGAGGAGTTAGCCGTAGAGGCGGCTGCCTGCCCTGATGATGCCGATTTGCTGGTGGAGCGCCTTGGCGCCGTATTCCCCAAAGAGCGCATCTATCGCACGCGGACAACCCCGGTAATCGGCACGCACACCGGCCCCGGTGTCCTGCTGGTATCCGTGCTGGGTGATAAGTAGTAATTATCTACAGTTTTGGGCTTTGTTGCCTCTAATTTTGACTACAGCGTTGCAGGGGGCATCTTGTTGATAAACGCCGAGCCTTTACGTAAAATCCTTGACCTTGAGCAGAAGAGTGGTTACGTAGATTCAGCGGTATTCGGTGGCCTGGATAGGTTCCTGAGCAACTGGTCGGGTAAGGCTGTGGAGTCAATAACCAGTCCCAATCTCCTGAAGCGTTTCCGCCAGCTTTTTAACGTAAGCTATGCCTCGTTGACCCAGGAGCAGCGTCGGGAATGGGC
>CAYOKF010000326.1:0-1776 GCA_964404475.1 uncultured Dehalococcoidaceae bacterium
TGCCGCGACGGCGGGAAAGGTTGAGGCGGTGATAGCGGGATACGGTTGTTGACAGTGGGCGGATCGCTACATCTGTTAATAACCGTATTTCCTCACGAGTCAATCCTTTACCGGGTGGTTCTGGATTAGAATCAAAGAATAGCAAAGACTTATTCTTTCTATCTTCTGATTCCCTGGGGGATGGTGGGTGGGTATCTTTATTATTTTCAGTATTGCAGTTATTCCGTTTATTTTCTTTATTTCTATCTGGGGCTGAAATAGGTGAAATCACTGTCAGAGAAGGTTGAATAGAGCTATTTGAGTTGGTATCAGTGTAATTACTGCCCCATTTAGCTTTAACCGCCTTATCCGACACAGAGCCTTCCTTAATCGGACAGAGACGGATTTTAACAAGGAATGGTTCAGGATATTCATCAGCTAATCGAACGACAGCAGTGCCGACAGGTAAAGTATTCAAAGACTGCTTCTGCTCATCTGTGAGGTTCATTGCCCCGGAGATTTCTTGCACATCGGAGCGAAGCTTCTGGCTCAAGGCTATCGTCGCATAGGAATTGGCAAACGCCACTTTACTCAAAAGCGATGCGGATTGATCCACAAAGATATAACCAAGGCCGTATTGCCTAACCATTCGAATGGAAGTCTCTAATACAGACTCCTTTGATTCCGATGGTTTCTTCAATAACAGATTATGAGCTTCTTCGAGAATAATTACATTACTGAGTTTGTCCTGCGGGCCCTGTGCGAGACGATACCTGTAAAGATACAATGTCAGGGACTCCGAGAACATAACTCTATCGGAAGAACTCGATAAACCGTCCATCTCAAGAACTGCATTGTAATCCAAAAGTTCTGCCACATGACTGTTATCCTGGGTATTGAGAACGGATCCAAATTCACCGTATGTCATCGCCAGTAGTATTCTTTCAGCCGAGGCCTGCCACATCGCAGCTCTGCCTTTGAGCTTAACAGTCTTTAGCCAAATAAGTAATTCATGGATAGTCGGCCAATGGCTCTGTTGTTTATCAAATACACCGGCCTCGCGGTACAAATGGTCAAGACCGGCAACTAATAAACTGATAACTCCCTCGCCGCCAAGGTACGCACCAGCAATAACATCTACAATGAGCTTGATCCAGATATGCGGCTCACAGCCAGCAGGCGGTATTAGAGGATTGAACCGAAGCGGTGAAACATTCCTGCCAACAGTGTAAACATGAAGATCAGGATATAGCGTCATCAGGTCCCTATATCCTCGCTTCCAGTCAAGAGCAAGTACCTTAATGCCCCGGGACATAATCCCCTGCATGAGCATGAATGTAAGATTAGTCTTTCCCGAACCGCTCCTGCCAGCTACCAGGATATGCTCCTTAAAACGCTGGCTCTTAAAGCAAAATGGGTACAGTTTCTCAGCTGCATAGGAAATAGATCCAAGTTCAATATCGCCGGATATGGCAAACTTTTTTGGTGGCGGCGGAAAAGGAGAGCGGTCAAGCTCATAGTTTGTGCCAAGATGTTTGGCAGCCAATAATTCCAGCGTTTGCTCTATGTCGGCCTTGCCACCTGCATCGGATTCAGCCAAATAGGCTTTCCATAATCTGTCTATTTTTGTACCCATAACAGGCTTCAACTTCCGGCATAACTCCTGAACTCGCTGCATCAAAGTCCATCACCTGTCGAGTCATCTTCAAGGATCGAAACCTTTCTATAAGAGGAGAGGTAACTCTGTGACTGCTCAGGCAGCAGTAATTTCAGTTTTGAGACATCAGACCAGAGCCT
>CAYOKF010000327.1:0-1759 GCA_964404475.1 uncultured Dehalococcoidaceae bacterium
ATCCTTTCCAGCCCCAGGCTTATTACCAGGTTGGAAATATCATATCTGCCGGAGGCTAGCATGATTTTACAGACGTTAGTAGTAGGCCCGCTGGAATCCAATTGTTACCTTATTGGCTCAGAATCAACCAGAGAGGGAATGATAGTTGACCCTGGTGATGAAGCCGACAAGATATTAGATAGCGCCAAGAACCTAGGGCTTGAGATAAAGAATATCGTGCTAACTCACGGGCATTTTGACCACATTGGCGCCTTAACCGCCGTCAAGGAAACAACCGGCGCCGAACTATCACTCCACTCCGGTGACCGCACGCTTTTAGAGAGGCAGCCTTATACCGGCTTTCCTGGCTTTAATTACCCCACCCCACCCCCTGTTGACCGATGGCTGAACGGCGATGATAGCATTGACATCGGCGACCTTCACTTCCTGGTCATTCACACGCCAGGTCATAGCGAGGGCAGTATCTGTCTGCTGGGGCACGGCATACTATTCAGCGGTGACACCCTCTTTAATCAAGGCGCCGGCAGATATGACCTGCCTGGAGGCAGCTACACCAAGCTAATGGACAGCCTCCATAGCAAGCTGATGGTCTTACCTGATAACACCATCGTCTATCCCGGCCATGGTCCAGATACCACTATCGGCGCAGAACGCAGGTCTAACCCGTTTCTGCACGGTTAGCCCCCTAAAACAAAAGAAGAAGCGGAAGCATAACCCCCGCTTCTTCTCTAAACTACCCGAAGCACCCGCTCTACAGCGTAAACAGCATGATAAAGACCGGGCCGAAAATTACGGCAACCTTGCCTACCAGCTTAATCAATATGTTCAGTGAGGGGCCTGCCGTATCCTTGAAGGGATCACCTACGGTGTCGCCGATAACCGCCGCCTTGTGAGCTTCACTGCCTTTACCACCGTGGGCTCCGGACTCAATGTATTTCTTGGCGTTGTCCCAGGCGCCGCCGGCATTAGCCATCATCACCGCCATGATGAAGCCCGTCAGCAACGCCCCCATCAGCAGACCAGCCACGGAGGCCGGCCCCAGGGTAAAGCCGAGGATAAGCGGCACTACTATCACCAACACCCCCGGCAGAATCATTGACTTTAGCGCCCGCTTGGTAGCGATATCAACACAGGCTACGTAGTCAGGCTTGGCCTGGCCCTCCATCAGCCCCTTGATTTCCCGGAACTGTCTCCTTACCTCACTGACGATGGCAAAACCGCCAGCACTCACCCCTCTCATTGCCAGGGCGCAGAAGACAAAGGTAAGCATGCCGCCAATCAGGACACCAGTAATCACGTCCACGTTGGTCAGGCTGGCGACATTAATATTGGCGACCTGAAAGTAGGTAGCCAGCCAGGCTAACGAGGCAAGAGCTGCAGAGGCGATGGCAAAACCCTTGCCCAGGGCTGCCGTGGTGTTGCCCACCGAATCCAGAGCTTCACAGCGCTCCCTGACCTCTTTACCCAGCCCCGCCATCTGGGCAATGCCCGCCGAGTTATCCGCTATCGGCCCGTAGCAGTCCATGGCCAGCAGCATACCGAGGTTAATCAGCATACCCATGGCGGCAATGGCGATGCCCAGCAGCCCGCCGAAATAGTAGGCGAGCACGGTGGCAACCACCACCAGAATTACCGGGAGAACGGTGCTCATCATACCGGTAGCAATGCCCTCAATAATGGTCACCGCCGAGCCGCTCTCCGCCGACCGCGCAATATTCTTGGTCGGGCCGTGCTCCGCGGAGGTGAAGTATTCCGTGGC
>CAYOKF010000328.1:0-1744 GCA_964404475.1 uncultured Dehalococcoidaceae bacterium
ACGCGCCAGCTTTCAAAATATATCATTGCAGGGGTATTGGTCAACCCAGGCAAAGAATAAGTTAGAACTACTTATGCTGTAACTCGACGCTTTCATGCCTTCTTGTACACCTTTATCAGTGGGGAGCTTTCCTGTCCGGCACTAATAGGGTCCAGGGTTTTTTCATCCACCGGGAGCAATGCGTTCCAATTAGCTCCTCTTCTCAATACAGGATTAGACTGTATCGTGCCTAGACCGCCACAGCCTGGTATTCCCAGGGCATCGGGGTGTAGCAGTTCTGTTACCCGTAACTGTCCCTCGGTTTTGCCGTAGCGTGACTCGACAATAACTGTATCACCGTCTTTGAGATTTTTCCTTTTTGCCGTGGCTGAGTTCATATAGATTCCGTTTTCATATGGATCATTTTCAATGATTTCTATCATCCAGGGATTTCCGGAAATGTTACTCGTATCACTCGAAAAATAAGGCGTTCTCCAGTTGATTACCCACAGGTCGTATTCTTCAGGAGCCCTGAATTCTGAGGTTTCGACCCAGTGAGGTATCGGACGGTAGAGGTCAAAGATATAGTCCATATCATCGATGCCAGGTATTGAGATATTGTGTTTCTCCAGATTGGCGCGTAGCTCATCCCCTACGTTTTTCAGGTGCTGGAAATAAAACGGGTGTCTGGTCTTGTTATCAGGATGGTAGTAGTAGGGGTAAAACTCCTTTTCCGGTGTCCAGCGGATAAAGAAGGCTTCCTTATTTAGCTCATCGATACCTCGGCCGTCGCCCCATCTCCAGCTCTTGAGCTGCCGGTCAAAAATCTCCTCCAGGGTGTACTTTTTATTGTTTAACTCCAGCACATTTGCCTCGTTTAGAGATAGACCGTCAACCAGGCGAGCGGGGTCACTAAACCGGTTAAAATGATCATAGAGTCCACCTTCGCCGTACATAATCCCAATTCTCTCCGCCAGTTCCTGCCAGATGTCATCCTGGTGCTTTGTGTTAAAGACGGCAGGAACAGGCTGCCGGATATATGCCACTTGCATGCCGAATACTTCTTTGCTTAGGACGCTCCAGCGGTTGAGCACTTTGACCGTGTATCTTTCTAGAGCGCAGTGCTCAGGCAGCACAACATCAGAGAGGATGGCGGTTTCATCAATGTGATAAGCACAGGTAACCACAAACGGCACTTTCTTAATAGCCTCAACGTAGAGCTGTGGTTGACCCGTCTTCCTGACGGGATTACCTCCGACGAACATCCAGGCTTCCACACGATAGTCGTGGTAGTAACTTTCTGGTTCAAGGATAGCCTTGGCTGTCAGGTGTGGCCCGGTGTGCTCATTCGGAAAAAATTCGGAGCCGTCAATATGGTCCGGTGGGAATTTGAAGGGAGTCGGTATTGCCTCGCCGCCTGGCTTGACCACTCCATCTTCATCAGGTGCCAGTGTGGGACCTCGGTACCCATCACCCAGGACTCCCCCGGGGATTTCAATATTGCCAACCAGCATGTTGATCATTTTACCGGTAAGGTCAGCATACGTACCGCTCCGGTGGCTATTGACTCCGCGGCGAGTACTAAGTGAGGCAGGCCGGAAGGGGAAGGTAAAGCCGTCAATCTCAATGGTGCTGCCAATTCGTGCATTGTCAACAAATTCCCGGGCAATACGCCTGGTGGTTTTCGCCGGTACCGTGCAGATTTCCTCAGCCCATTCCGGCGTATAGTTGGCGAACTCCTCTTTAATAAGGCTGAAAGCCGTAT
>CAYOKF010000329.1:0-1736 GCA_964404475.1 uncultured Dehalococcoidaceae bacterium
TAGTTAATAGTGAATACATCAACATCGAAGAAGACTTATTATCATCCTGTAGTCGATAGCTCAATCATTTTTTCATCCGTAACCAAACTGTAAGTTAAAGACTCGTGCCGCTTGTTCAGTCAACTTACGATTAATATCGTCATCATCTATTATTGTCTTAAAACTTTGTAGGTGTAAGTCGTCAGGGAAAATGGGACAGTTAGGAGACATAACGTAATAGACACTTAGAGGCTTGCTCCGGCACTAGCAAAGCAGTAAATTAACGATTAAAGAAGGAGTAAGTCATGTTACAACAGATTACAGACAACTTCTGGCAAGCTGAAGCCAGGAGTGAAGACACCAAGCAATTCATTCGGGATGTCAAACGTCTAACGCGCCGCAAGTTCACCGCCGAGGAGAAGATCCGCATTGTACTGGAAGGCTTTCGCCGCGATACACCTATTAGAGATCTATGCCGTCGGGAAGGCATCCATCCAGGTACTTATTATGCCTGGCTCAAAGACTTCATGGAGGCTGGTAAGGAAAGGCTGGTTCGGGATAACATTCGCGATGCCACCAGGAGCGAGGTACATGAACTCAAGCGGGAAAATACCAGACTGAAACAACTGGTAGCTGAGCTATCTCTCCAGGTCCATGTGCTCAAAAAAACGACCATACCCGGTATGGAATAAAGGGTAGGTATGCTCGGGTGAGTGCTAAAGAAAAGTCTGATATACTGGATCTGGTAGCTAATTCGGGACTGACCCGCCGCAAGGCTTTAGCTGAGTTAGAATTACCACGGAGCACCTATTATCGTTGGTTAAAGAGACTTAGTGAAGACAGGCTTGAGGATAGAAAAGGTGGCTCTTCCATACCATGGAATAAGATCAGTCCTGAGGAAGAAACCTGGATATTAGCAGAGGCCAGGGCTTCACCATGGCTCTCTTGCCGGCAGCTAGCCTGGAAAATGACTGATGGTGGGAACACATATGTTTCCGAGAGTACTGTTTACCGCATTCTGAGAAGAGAAGGCTTAATCAAGCCGTTAGAAATAGTCGGTTTTAAGGCAGCTAAGGAATACCACCGCAAGACTAAGCAGCCGAACGAGCTATGGGCCAGCGACTGCTGTCACCTTAAAGTGATTGATTGGGGCTGGTATTACCTCATAACCGTGATGGATGACTATAGCCGCTTTATTTTGGGCTGGGACCTCAAGGTAGACATGACAGCCATATCTCTGACAGATGTCATCCAGCAGGCGGTGGATGTTACTGGTATGACGGATGTGCCACTGGAGGATCGGACAGTGCTTCTCTCGGATAACGGTGCAGGGTATATTTCTCAGCAATTCAATGAATATCTAAGACTGGTGGGGGTAAGGCATATCACAGCCTCGCCCTTCCATCCTCAGACGAATGGTAAAATAGAAAGATACCACCGCACGATCAAAAGCGAAATCAATCAGCTCCCTTATGAGATGCCCAGCGAGTTAAAGGAAGCAATTGGAGCCTTTATTGAATACTATAACTATCGGCGATACCACGAAGGATTGGGAAATGTAATACCCTATGATGTTTATACTGGAAAGCATTTTGAGATAATACAAAGAAGAAAGGAGGAGAAGAGCAGGACACTACAAGCAAGAAAGGACTATAATAAAACCGCCAGGAAGATGAGCAATGGCCTCTAAAGTGTCGCTTATTTTTTAAAGGCCTGTTTGTCTCATTAAGCCCTTCGGCAATCATCTTCTTCAATGC
>CAYOKF010000330.1:0-1716 GCA_964404475.1 uncultured Dehalococcoidaceae bacterium
CCCGGATAAAATAACCGTTACTCTGGTTTAGCTCGATGTTGGCGGTATATTTATCGGCGTCAACAGCTACCGCCCGCCACCAGTAATCAGGCATCCAGTCATACTTCTCCAGCGCCTGGCTGACCGGCATTATTTCTATTCCCTCCTGCCGGATAGAGCTGTGCACCGGGGTATTGTCCATCTGGATAAAGGTGCCTGACCTCTGGCTGGTATCATCCAGCATTACGCCGGCACCCAGCATCTGTTCCTTGGCCTTGGCGGGGAGCTGTGACGGGTCCTCCCGGTATTCCGGGGAATCCGCTGAAGCGTTAAAAGAGTTAAGGTCAATGTCTTCACCGTAAGTAGCCGGTTTACTGGCGGCTGCCTGGGCTTTATTTTTCAGTGTTCCGGTTGTTTTTTCAGTAGTCATTTATTAACCCTTTCTATGCCATTGCATTTAAGCAGGCAGGCAACGCACTCTTCATAGCCTTTTTCCTTGACTGTAGCCAGAATCTCATGAGGGTCAGCGGAACAGCCAATTCTACCGTTAATCATGACATAGCCGGTGCGAGCATTAACATAGTTCAGTATGTGACCGGTGTGAGTGATAATTAATCCCATGCATTTCCTGAGTCTGATCGGGCAATCTTTCTCCAGCAGCTGATTCATCAATTCACCGATTACCGCAATGTTGACCAGGTCAACGCCGGATTCCGGTTCATCGAGAAGCGCCAGTTCCGGTTTCTGCGCCAGCAGTTGCATCAGCTCCGAGCGCTTTATTTCTCCCCCGGAGAATCCGTAATTGATGTCCCTGTCCAGAAACTCCGCCAGGTCGGTCATTGCAGCCAGTTCCTGTATTGTCTCGCCGTCCCCTTTGCCTTTGAGGCAAGCCGCCACCATATCACGGGTTTTTACGCCCCTGACGACGGGGGGGCGCTGGAAAGACATGCCAATTCCTAAACGGGCTCTCTGGTCTACAGACATCTTAGTTATGTCCTTGCCATGAAAAATAATTTTTCCTTTGGTTACTTTATATTTGGGGAAACCCATTATTGACATAAGCAGGGTGGTTTTCCCGGCTCCATTGGGCCCAAAGAGGACATGGGTCTCCCCCTGGGCTACGGTTAGATTTAAATTATGCAGGATCTCTTTACCGTCTACGGCTACACAAAGGTTTTTTATCTCAAGCATTTTTCATACCTCACTCCATATTTTATTGCTTAACCGCCATCCAAAGAAGGATGCTCTTTCTGAACAAACCATGCCCCGGGGTTTTTAAGGAATTCATAATAGTCCAGAAGGACAGCGTGGTGTGCCCTTTCCTGTACCGCCAGTGCCTGGTAGTATTTTTTCTCGGTATCATAGGCGGCGCTTTTACTGTGTTCAATATAAAAATCATAGGTTTTATTTTCCATGTCCATCGCTGTTTGCACGGCGTCCAGTTCCGTGGCAGATACGTTCACCGATGAGTCAATTGACGCGGTAGCTCTGGCAAACATGGTTTTCAGGCTTTGTCCGTCATCAGGGTGAAACTCAACCTCCGGCCATTCATTTTTGCTCCGTATTGATTCATAGATTTCCTCAAACTTCTGGCGGTGTACATCCTCTTCATCAGAAAGGGACTTCATTAATTTTTTACCGGGGTCATTCCGGCTTTCCTGGCTGGCTTTCCGGTAAAACTCCTTGCCGTCAATTTCCATCTGAATGGCGATTTTTAATGCCTCTGCCGTCTTGTCC
>CAYOKF010000331.1:0-1225 GCA_964404475.1 uncultured Dehalococcoidaceae bacterium
AACCGTCTGATAACTGGAAGTGCTGAAATACCTGCTCCAGGATTTAGCCAGATTTAAGAAAGTTTAACTGATGGCAGAAAACGGTAAAGGGCTGCTCCAGGTCTTCACCGGCAATGGCAAAGGCAAGACTACCGCCGCACTTGGCACCATACTCCGCGCCGCCGGACATGGCCTGAGAGTAAAAATTGTTTTTTTCATGAAGGGCAATTACGAGTATGGCGAATACCGCACCCTGCCCGGATTACCCAATGTTGACGTAGCCAGCTTCGGCTTCAGGCACCTGACCGATCCGGCCAATATAAAACCGGAGGAAATAGAACAGGCAAAGCTGGCTCTGGCCGCCGGCCGGGAAGCCGTGCTTGGTGGCGACTACGACCTGGTAGTATTAGACGAATTGAATGTAGCCCTGGCCATGAAACTCGTGGATATAGAAGAAGTTATCCAGCTGGTCAAGGCTAAACCACCAAAAGTAGAAATGATAATAACGGGGCGCTACGCTGATAAGCGGCTGATTGAGCTGGCTGACCTCGTTACGGAGATGGTCAAGGTTAAGCATCCCTATGATACCGGAGTGCCGGCGAGAAAAGGAATCGAGTACTAAAGAAAGGAGTAGTGCATGAAAGTTACTTTGAGTGTCATAAAAGCTGATATTGGTGGATATGTGGGGCATTCGGAATCTCACCCTGAGATTATCACTGCGGCTGAAGAGTGCATGTCTCAGGCCAAAAAAGAGGGGTTATTAATTGACTACTATGTCACTAAATGCGGCGATGACCTGCAACTCATCATGACCCATACCCGGGGTGAAGATAATGAAACGATTCATAAGTTAGCCTGGGATACCTTCATGGCTTGCACCGATGTCGCCAAAGAGCTAAAGCTTCACGGCGCTGGCCAGGACCTGCTCGCGGACGCTTTTTCAGGCAATATCAAGGGAATGGGCCCGGGGGCTGCCGAGATGGAGTTTGAGGAGCGCGGTTCCGAGCCAGTTATCATTTTCATGGCTGACAAAACCTCATCCGGCGCCTGGAACATGCCGCTGTACAAGATGTTCGCCGACCCGTTTAATACCATCGGGCTGGTTATCGCTTCCAATATGCATGACGGATTTGCCTTTGAAGTGCATGACGTCAAGGAACACAAGAAAATAACCTTCAACACACCCGAAGAGATCTATGATATGCTGATACTCATCGGGGCGCCCTCACACTTCGTAGTCAAGGCA
>CAYOKF010000331.1:1235-1702 GCA_964404475.1 uncultured Dehalococcoidaceae bacterium
ATCAGTCAACAGTCCGGCAGGAGGGGCCGGAAGAGCCGGCCCGACAATTCCGTTTTCTTGCTGATGACTGGTGACTATTTCCCTGTGAAAAAAGTCAAGATCACCGCCAAACCGGGGATATTGCCGCTGTTTCCTCCACGCAGCGCCTGGCGCTTATTGCCGGCCGCTACGTGGGCAAGGATGACCCGGTCTGTATCGTACGCACCCAGGGTGAGTTCCCGGCAGTCGGCGAGGCGCTTGAACCCTTCGCCTCCCCTATTCTGGTGGAAGGCTGGATGCGCGGCTCACATATGGGGCCATTGATGCCGGTAGCCGTTAAGGACAGCACGCCGTCTCGCTTTGACGGCCCTCCCCGCCTGATAGGTCTCGGTTTTCAGCTAAACGAAGGTAAGCTGGCCCGACCTCGCGAAAGACTGGCGGATAAGTCGTTCAACTTAGCCCGCCACCAGGCAAATGAGATGGCCGAC
>CAYOKF010000332.1:0-1701 GCA_964404475.1 uncultured Dehalococcoidaceae bacterium
GAGTGCCCAAGAAGAAGCAGGATGGGATCAGGAAAGCAGTACGCCGGATATTCTATGCTAGCTACCTCGATGATGCCCGTGATTAAGTTAGGTAATTTCTATCCCGCTAAAGCAAGCAGTTCTCCACCCCCCGCGAGATCCCGGCCAGGTACATTGAGGAATGCCTCAAATTTTACCGGTTTCCCGAGTGTTACTGGAAACACATCCGCACCAGCAATGTCATTGAGCGGTCCTTTAAGGAAATCAGGAGAATGACCGGGGTGGTTGGCAGTTTCCTGAATGAGACATCGACCTTGGTAATGGTTTTCAGTCTTCTGGAGGAAGAGAGGATGAAGTGGCAGCAGGCTAGGATGAAAGGCTAGGATATTGCCTGGATATAGTAGGCATCAAAAACGTTGGAGCAAGAACCAATCAAACTGGAATTCTTAGAGGAGGCGCTGGTCGCCTGATAGGTTTGACTGAAATAATACCGAAGGGTAGTATATAAATAGATCGAATTTCCACCAGTATTGAATTATCCACGATCTTTCATTCACAAGGCACGGGAAAGGAATCAAATGCAAAGGGAGGAAAGATAATGGATGTTGTAGAGCAGGAGGAAAGAAAGTATCAGCTTTATTCGTTAGGCAAGATTCCGGATTCCTGGGCGTGGGCAGGAGCAACATTGGCATTTCGCATAGACACAGAGAATCTGGATAATCATGTGGTCACTATGAATACAGATACATCTTCACCTGTACCTAAAGAACGTGTGAGTCTTAATGATGAGGGAGTATTCAGCTACCAGCCCGACCCTTCGGATAAAGCCCCTTTCTACGTAGAGTTCTCTGGAAGAGTTCAGGGAGATGTTCTCAAACAACGTTGTCTTATTACTCCCATGCCTCAAATCTTATCAGAACGTGACCGCATTGTAAGCACAGCAGTTGTTCCTCAAAAAGAAAGCACGACGTATCTTACTGTTACAAAACGCAAGAATAGTGATGAATCCGAGGACCATATTATCTCTGGAATGCGTGTCGTCTTCGATAAGAACAACGATGTCAATAACCTGTATAAGAGCTATAATCAGAACCCTGCCAAAAAGGCTCTCCCTGATAAGCCATCGCCCAAAGGCACTGTCCGGAACCTGACTATCTGCGCCGACGAGCTTGTCATCCGCGGTGAACTATCACTTCCCGAGACAAATGTGAATATTTTTGCACGGCGGCTAGTGCTTGAGAATCTGGGTGACCAACCAGGATGCATCAGTACTAGCCCTTTAAACTACAAAAATAAGAGGGCCAGTGAAGCAACAGATGGTTCAGCAGGCAGAAAGGCTGGCAACCTTGCCGTATATATTCGTGACTTTGTATCTAACTCAGAAGGAATTCTTCGTTTCAATCTGCACGGTGGAACAGGTCAAGATGCAGGGTTTGGCAAAAACGGAGAAGATGGCATTTGCAATAATGATTATACCTATAGTGCCAAATATCATACATCCTCAGATAGAATAAATTACAGTTTTAATCCGCCAGCTATCCGATTTGATCTAAGCTGCCGTTTGTGGGTGTGCGGAGGCGCAGAAACAGATACTTGGCATTGGGGCTCTGATAAGTGGCCAACTGATGGAGAACCGGCTAAAAAACCCGGCAAACCCGGTGATGGTGGCGATGGCGGAAACTTCGTTAGCAACCTGCGTTTTAGCCTTGCTTTGCATCCGCT
>CAYOKF010000333.1:0-1697 GCA_964404475.1 uncultured Dehalococcoidaceae bacterium
GCTATGAAAATTGCCCAAAATAACCAACGAAAGGAGATAAACATGACAGATAACAATCAGAACGAAGAAAACCTGGGACAGGAAGTGGACGAGCTATTGGAAGAAGGCTTTTCCCAAAAGGAAATCGAAGCCCGCGGCTATTCACCCAGCCTGGTAAGGCAGCGTATTCGCAGGAGGGTAAAGGCAGGAAAGGAACCGTTTGCTTCACAGTCGGCGAAAGACAGCTCGCTTGCCATCCGAAAGGAGAAGGAATCGGTACTGCCCGAGTGGCTGGAGGCCGATGTCGCCGAGATATTCGACGGCAATATAAGGGACCGGAAAATATTTATGGCCGGTATGAGCGTCCCTCTGATGGGGCTAAGGCTATTTGGCGAGGGAATTAAACCCTTAACCGACCTTATGACTGCCTGGCAAAAAGGCCAGGCTGAGGCCGCGAGAGCCGTACAGGGTAGCGGCGCTGAGGTAGCCCAGATGGCCGCCCAGCAGACCTTGAGCCAGGCAATGCCCCACTTCATGTCGGCGGTTAAGGATGCCAATACCGCCAGCTCGCCTAACCCGTTCGGGTCAATGATGACCAGGGTATTCGAGCCTATCCTTCAACAAACGATGCAGCAGATGATGGGCTCGATGATGGGTGGCTTCGGCATGCCCGGCATGGGTATGATGCCGCCAGCCGGCCAGCCCGTGCTGGGGCAACAACCTGGTGTACAGGGATTCCAGCCCGAGCCGCAACCACAGTCCGGTACGCAACCTGAAGGTGTTCGGGAAATAAGTGACGAAGAATTCGAGGAGGCATGGCAATGATGAACTTTGACGAAATGATCAGAAAGGGACAGGAGCAATCCGCCAACCTGGTCGAGAGTGGGCAGCTACTCATCGATGTGGAGCCGGAGCACATGCGTGCCCGCATCGTCTTACGCAATGTGAGGCCTGAGACATCCGGCCCCCAGGTATTGAATTTCCTGACCATGATTCTGTCAGTGGGAGCGCAGATGATACGTCTCGAACCGATGCAGCGCTCTCATGGGCCACAGGAAAAGGGAGGCACAGAATGAGCAAAGACGGCGTGAACGAAGCATTCAACACCTTAATGCCCTTTGTCGTCGCTTCAGCGATGATGGAACCATTCAAGAAGCTTGAGTGGCAGTGGAAACTCGCCGACCAGATGAATGCGGTGTTTTTATTGGTGATGTTACCCATGGCTGACGGAATGATCCGAGCGCTTGTCGGGCCGGAACTGGAAAAGAGAGGGTTAAATCCACTCAAAGACTGGCACTGGCAGGTGTTTCGGCAGGAGACAGAGGCAAAGGCTTGTTTCATGGCCTGGCGTGAAGAGATAGACAGACTTCGCCGTGAGGCTGTGGAAAGGGAAATAATCCGCAGATTCGTCTGGGAAGGAGAGTGATCGAAAATGGAGCTTCGACCTTCCCGCGGCGGTTTTGCGCGTCCTTTCGGTGCCGGCTGGTTTATCCGTGAGTATCTCTTAGGTAATGGTCCCGAAGGTTCTACCAAGATTGACCCCGAGCGTGGCGCTCCCCAGTCGGACATTAACTACGAGTACAAGGTCTCACTGGCCACGGCCACAGCCAGTACCCGGGCTGAAAAGAGAATCAGTAACCTGGTGCTCGCCGGAGAGGATGTTACGGAAGAACTCGCGGAGAAGATATACCAGCAGGAGTTAAAGAGGATATCCCACA
>CAYOKF010000334.1:0-1692 GCA_964404475.1 uncultured Dehalococcoidaceae bacterium
TTGCCTATGGAGCCACAACCGATAACCAGGAACTTCATCTTCACTTCCGATAGTTTTGTATCACCTTCTTTACCGCTTGAACTACGTCGGCGATGTCTCCGTCACTCATTTTCGGGAAAAGGGGCAAAGTAATGGCTTGTTCATAGTACCTCTCCGCGTTCGGGTAGTCACCCTGCCTGTATCCGAATCTTTGCTGATAGAATGGGTGAAGGTGCAGCGGCATATAGTGGACGTTCACCCCGATATTTTCGGCTCTCAGAGCTTCAAATACTTCCTTTCTGCCTACCTTCAGCATCTCAATACGCAGCCTGATAACATAGATGTGATAGGCTGCCTTAACATTCTTGCTCTCAGCAGGAGTTATTATCTCATCAATATCCGCGAATGCTTGATTATACTTGGCGGCAATTTCCCTCCGCCTCGTGATAAAGCTGTCCAATTTGTTCATCTGGCTAATACCCAGGGCACACTGGAAGTCGGTAATTCGTAAGTTATACCCCGGATCATATATATCGTAGTGCCAGGAGCCCTTTCCGGCATTGTCCTTGACGATACCGTGATGCCGGAAGACTCTGAGTTTCTTATAAAAATCCTCATTATCAGTCACTATCATGCCGCCCTCCCCGGTGGTGATGGACTTTACCGGGTGAAAGCTGAGGATGGTCATATCGGATAGGCAGCCTATTTTGCGCCCCTTATATTCAGCACCCAGGGCATGAGCGGCGTCTTCAATCACCACCAGCCCTCTCTCCCTGGCTATGGACGTTATCTCATCAAGGTCACCGGGGTGGCCGGCGAAATCTACCGGTAAAATGGTTCTGGTACGGGGAGAAATTTTTTCTCGGATTTTATCTGGGTCAATATTTAAGGTGTCCTTACTGATATCAGCAAATACTGGTTTACCTCCGCAAAATACTACCGCATTGGCGGTGGCGGCGAAGGTAATCGGGGTGGTTATGGCCTCGTCACCCCCAGTAATGCCGGCGACGGTACAGGCGGCATGCAGGGCAGCCGTGCCATTGGCAACAGCCACTGCATACTTTACCCCGCAGTATTCAGCCACCTTCTTTTCAAACTCACCGACCTTGGGTCCCTGGGTAATCCAGTCACCACTAAGCACTTCAACAACGGCTGCGATATCATCTTCATCCAGCCATTGATGACCGTATGAGAGGAGTTTGCTTCTTACAGGTTTGCCGCCTTCAACTGCCAAGCGCTCCATTTCTAAAGCTCGTCCACCATTTCCCTGAGTTCTTCTTCGGTTAGCCACCGGGTATTGTTATCACTGGAGTACATGCAAGAGTCAGGAAGAGATTTGCCGCTTTCCAGGCTTTTATCTTTCCAGAAAGGAAACTCGGGTTCAATGACATAATAATCGTCGAATTCCTGGCTGTGCCTGGCTTCATCCTCAGAGAGCAGGATCTCGTGCAATTTTTCACCCGGGCGTATGCCGATGGTGTTTCTTTTAGCTCCCGGTGCCAGCACATCCGCTAAATCAGCAGTCCGCATACTGGGTATTTTGGGGACAAATATCTCCCCGCCGTTCATCATATCAATGCACCTGATGGCGAAGTTTACTCCCTGCTCCAGGGTAATCCAGAACCTTGTCATACGTTCATCGGTAAGGGTAATTTCTCCGGAATCCCTCTGTTCAAGGAATAGGGGCACCACGCTGCCCCGGCTGCCAATTAC
>CAYOKF010000335.1:0-1682 GCA_964404475.1 uncultured Dehalococcoidaceae bacterium
ATCTCAGTTCCATAAGCCCTGTAATTGTCTTCTTCCTGAGGCGATTCATACCCTTCAGAAATCCAGTTCTGCTCGTAGAATTGCAGGAGGTTGTCCAGTGATGGCGGTGGCGGCACCTTTACTTTAAAAAAATATTCGGCGCAGAGGTGCAGGGTTGAACCAAAGCTGAAATACCATTTATCCTTCGGTTTCAGTCTGTCAATATATTGTAACTTGTAACACAGCGGGCATTGCTGATAGAGGGAGATCTGGGTATAGCTTAGAGGCCTAATAGTACTCCTCCCTTGGTTTGAAGTATTGAAAGGGCGGCCTGACCAAGGCATAGCACAGTGCTGCTAAGGAATGCCTGTCCTGGTCATCTGATGGTATTAATGAAGTTGTCAAGGTCTATGGCAGCCAGGGTATTCGTCTGGAGCGTCCCGCGGGACCCCAGCTCTATGGCCAGCTTGGATATCGTTTCATTGTTGGGTGCTTCCAGGATATTGAGAAAGTCATACTGGCCCAGCAGGGCATACTGCGCTATTATCTTAACTCCCATGTTTTCTACTTCGCGGTTGACCTCTTTAATACGCTGCGGATTTGCCTTGATAGTCTTCCTTCCTTCATCGGTTAATGTTGTCAGCATAATGTAGGTAGGCATTTTCCCCTCCTTTCACCTGAAGACAGGGCTATTATCGGCTGCCGGTTTTTATTTACCAGAAAGACTGTGTGTTATTTTCTGGTAGTTACTTAAAATTATAAGATGCCGCCTGGGTTTTGTCCATACCTGCTCGCATTATTGGGGGGCAAATTCTTGATAATTCTATCATTGTGGCTGGCTCCCGACGGTAAGAGATATATCCAGTTGGGTGGCGCCCCGTATCAGGGTAATGGTGGTTTCATCACCCGGGCTTTTATTCTCGCCAAGATAGGATATGAGGTCGGCTATGTCTTTAATAGCTACGCCATCCATGCCCACTATGATATCATCGGTTTGAATTCCAGCCTCCACGGCCGGTGTATCGGCCAGTATTTCCTGTACCCAGGCACCATTAATTGTCTCTAAAAACTTGTCTTTCGCTATCTGCGGGGTGAGATTGGTAACGCTTATGCCAAGGCGGGGATAGTCATAAGACCCCTGAGCAATGAGGCCTGCGGCAACTTTCTTTATTTTGTTGGCGGAGACGGCGTAATAGATACCATCTCCTTCATCGGGGTCAATCCTGGCGACGACCACTCCGATAATCTCACCTCTGGAATTTGCCAGCGGACCGCCGGAATTACCAAAGTTAGCGGCAGCATCAAACTGGATCAGGTTGGCAACCCAGCGACTGCCTGAGTCTCCCTCTATTTCGACAAACCGTTCAGTCTGGCTGACGATGCCAGCTGTCAGTGTCTCCGTGAGATTAAAGGGGTTGCCGATAACGGCAACCGGCTCCCCGACTCTTATTTGGGCGGAATCAGCAAGCGATGGCGGAGCAATCGCCGGGTTTTTATGGAGTTTTAGAACGGCGACATCGCTGATGGGACAGCTGCCGGCGATATTTGCCATGATAATTCTACCGTCGGAAAGGGTAACATAGATTTCCGAAATGTCCTCGATAACATGATGCGCAGTTAGAACGTGCGCGTCATTGTCAAGGATGAATCCGGAGCCAACATAACTTTCCCCGTTACTAATCCGAACAGTGGCCTGGTTGACT
>CAYOKF010000336.1:0-1680 GCA_964404475.1 uncultured Dehalococcoidaceae bacterium
TCCCGAAACTCCCGCCTGTATGGCATCAAATACCCATTCGTCATCCGCGAAGATATGGTCGTTGGGGTTCTGAAATACAAAGCCCACCTGGCTGGCTTAGCTCCGCAACGGAATGCTGCCTATTATCAATGTCATCCAGAATAACCCTGCCTTTATTAGGTCTGAGCAAGCCGTTCAGATGCTTGACCAGGGTGGTCTTGCCGGAAGCATTCCGGTCCATGATGGCAATAAACTCCCCTTTATTCCACCTTTTCTCGAATACCCCGACCGTAAGGCGTGGGAAGTTTATCGAACCAGGGAGTCCATGGGAGAACGGTTATATAGACGCTTTCAATGGTAAGCTGAGAGATGATCTGTTGAATCACGAACTATTTACTACATTGATGGAAGCTAAGATATTGGTTGAACTGTGGCGTAAGGAGTACAATCAGGTATATCCTTATAGCTCTTTGGGTTACCGGCCACCTGCTCCTAAAGCTATTATGTTGACCTGCTCACCGAAAACTGGACCAAAAGTGAGGAGATTTTTTCAGGATGCTAAAATACCTTGGAAGGGAGTATTGGCTTAATGAAAAGATCACACTTTACGTCGGAGCAGATTGTATTCGCGCTGAGGCAGGCTGAATCTGGAACACCGGTTACCGAAGTATGTCGGAAGATGGGCATTGTCGAGCAGACGTTTTACCGGTGGAAGAAGAAATATATCGGCATGGGTGTGGCTGAAGTCAGGCGGCTGAAGATATTGGAGGAGGAGAACCGGAAACTGAAGCAGCTGGTAGCTGATCTTAGCCTCGATAAACAGATGCTTCAGGATGTAATACGAAAAAAAGGCTAAGGCCTGCTCAGTTCCGGGAATATGGACAGTGGCTGAAGGTTTGCTACGGAGTTAGCGTACGGAGGATATGTGGAATATTGCAACGCCCTCGTTCGGTTTACTATTACATGAGTAAAATAGATGAGCAGGCGGCTTTAAGAATGAGGATCAGGGATATTGCCCAGGCAAGGGTTAGCTACGGCTATCGGCGAATACACGTAATGCTTCTAAGAGAAGGCTGGAAAGTCAACCATAAGAAGGTATACCGGCTGTACAAGCTTGAAGGACTTATGATGCGATCGAAGAAACCGAGGAGGCATGTATCCGCTTGCCGGCGCATGGTGAGGGCTACTGCAACCTACCCGAATGAGAGCTGGTCGATGGATTTCATGAGCGATGCCCTCTTTGACGGACAGAAAATCAAGTTTTTAACGTTAGTGGATAACTTTACCCGTGAGAGTCTGGCGATAGAAGTAGCCTGGCGTCTCGGCGGACACGGTGTCGTGGCTACATTAATGCAGGTAACTGAGGAAAAGGGATTACCCAAATCAATCAGAATTGATAATGGGCCTGAATTCACTTCGAAGGTACTGGATCAGTGGGCCTATTTGAATGGCGTGGAACTGGATTTCATACGTCCCGGTAAGCCGACGGACAATGCATTAATTGAGGCATTTAATGGGCGCTTCCGGGAAGAATGCCTGAATGAGAGTTGGTTCCTATCTCTGGAGGATGCCAGGGAGAAAGTGGAATTGTGGCGGCAGCACTATAACCAGGAGAGACCTCATGGATCTTTGGGGTATCTTTCACCAGTTGAATTTACAGGAGCATTGGTGCCAAAATAGTCGGGAAAGTCTCCTAATAAT
>CAYOKF010000337.1:0-1673 GCA_964404475.1 uncultured Dehalococcoidaceae bacterium
TGCCGCGGCCGTCGCCGCGTTTCCAGCTCTTGAGCTGCCGGTCGGATATTTCTTCAAGGGTATACCTCTTATCGAGTTCCAGCTTGTTTGCCTCGTTCATGGAGAGACCGTCAGCCTGGATAATGGGGTCACTAATCCGGTTGAACTGGTCATAAAGACCGCCTTCACCGTTGAGAATTCCGATTCTTTCGGCTAACTCCATATAGATGTCATCCTGGTGCCTCGTATTAAAAACAGCAGGAACAGATTGTCGGATATATGCCTGGTGCAGTCCGGATATCTCTTTTCCGGTGGTCTGGTGAGAGGGGCGTAGCACCTTGACCAGGTGTCTTTCCAGGGCGCAGTGCTCAGGAAAGACGACATCGGACATGATGGCGGTTTCATCCATGTGATAGGAAAATGAAACAACAAACGGTATTTTCTTAAAGGCCTCCACATGTACCTGAGGTTGAGCGTTCTTCCTGATGGGGTTGCCGCCCACAGTCATCCAGGCTTCTACACGATAGTCGTGGTGATACTTTTCCGGTTCAAGGATAGCCATTGCCGTCAGGTGTGGGCCGGTGTGCTTGTTCGGGTAAAACTCACCGCTGTCAATATGGTCCGGCGGGAATTTGAAGGGTATTCCCTCTGCCTCGCCGTGTGGCTTAACCACCCCATCTTTATCCGGCGCCAGCAGGGGACCTCTTGGGCCATCGCCGACACATCCTCCGGGCACTTCAATATTGCCGAGCAGCATGTTGATGATTTTCCCGGTAAGGTCAGCATACGTGCCGCCCCGGTGATTATTGACTCCCCGATGGGTGTTTATGGATGATGGCCGGTAGGGGAAGGTGAAGCCGTCAATCTCGATAGTGCTGCCGATGTGTGCGTAGTCAATGAGTTCCCGTGCGATACGCCTGGTGGTTGCCGCCGTCACGGTAGTGATTCCCTCCGCCCATTCCGGCGTATAGTTGGCTAACTCCTCTTTAATAAGGCTGAAAGCCGTATGGCAGTCAGTGCCGTTCACCGTGTAGGCGCCCTCAAGGGCGATATCCTCAAAATCAGCGTCAAAGGTTTTGGCACAGTCGGCCACGGAGTCCCACATCACCGGCTTCCCGGTGGCGGGGTCTCTGTAGTAATTATCATCCGGGCCAATCAAATAGGGAGCATTGGTGCGGTTTTTCATAAACCATACGTCAAACTTGAGTCCTTCATGCATGATGACATGAGCCAGTGCCAGCACGAGAGCCAGGTCTGAGCCTGGGCGAATGGGAACCCACTCGCCTTTGGAGGCTTCGTAAGAGCTGCGGGGGTCAACGACAACCAGTTTTACGCCGCGGGCAACGGCTTTGGCAAACCGGCGTGCAGCCCCGGTGGTGGCAAAATTGGCACCCATCGAGCGCCCGAGACTAAGCAGGTATTGACTATACTCCATTTCAGCAACGGCTTCGGGCATGCCGGCGTGGACCAGGCAGGAAGCGTAGTGAATAGTGCAGAGGGGGCCGCGCGCAGCTATTAAATTAGGTGTACCGAAGGCGGCACAAAAGGCACGGCGCAGGGGTGCGCTTTCTTCGTTTCCCATACCTTCGCAGAGCACCAGACCCCTGGAGTCTTTGTCTCTGACCTGTTTGAAGCGCTTTGCCACTATGTCCAGTGCCTCGTCCCAGCTTACTTCCTTCCACATGGGGTCAACA
>CAYOKF010000338.1:0-1672 GCA_964404475.1 uncultured Dehalococcoidaceae bacterium
CCAGATAAGATATACTGCCGGCGAGTTCGTATCGGCATAGACGTAGTAATTGCTGCCCGGCCAGGGTTCCGTACCGGCATCGCGACAGGCCTGCTCCAGGTTTCCCAGGGTCTCTTCCGATAGCGGCTCCGCAAAGTCGAGGCGTATTAAGAAGAGGGCACCTTCAACCGACCTCTCTTCAAGCGGGGCGAAGGTGCCCAGATCCTCGATATCCTGAGCCTGTCCTAATAGGACAGCCCTATATCCCGGTGGTACGAAAGCATAGGGCATGTTTCACCTCCCTATGCTTATTCGACCAGTCTCTTACCCCTGAGCCCCCAGACCGTCAGATCGACGGTAACCGCGCCTCCGGCAATAGCTGCCGTCTCTCCGGTAGCCACCAGGGTTAACTTGTCCCCTCCGATGAGCCTCAGGGCATTGCCCAGCTCATCGGGATCGGCAAAGTCCCTGACGACATCCTGGTAAACCTTGACCTCGGCCGAGCCGTCCCAGTAGGCGCCGACCAGCTGCTGGTCATGATCGACAACGTCGCCGGCGGCAATCTGCGCCTGGGTAGCGACCAGCCGGTCAAGCGTGTTGTAGAAGAGCTTGGCAACATCATCGCTGGTGGGGAAGCGGGAGACCCTGAAGTTGCAGAAAAGGTCTCCGGCAGTCAGGGCTGCCTGCTGGTGGACACGGATTTCGTGATTTCTCAGGTACCATATCTCGTCCTCGGGCACCTCGATTTCCCCGGTTACCTGGGCACCCACGGCGGTACCTATGGGTACGGTAATGCTGACGAAGCCGTTCCTGGGATCAATCCGGTCCAGGGTATGCTGCTTTTCCGCCAGGACGAGCTGCTCCGAGAGCGCCTGCAGCGGAAGGCCTACCCAGTAGCCGTTTTCGTTATCAAAGACACCCAGGAGAGAAAGTACCGCGTCCAGCGGAGGCACCCATCCCTTGGGAGGCCGCGTGCCCGGATAGCCGGGATACTGCTGTGGTAGTATTTTCTCAGTCATACGTATTCCTCCTTTAAGATTTCACCTCCGGCTAGGATTTACTGGAGCCGGTTACGCCCTTCATCATGGGCATCAGGATGGCCATCATCATTACCATCATGATCATCGGCATCATCGCCGAGAACATCCCGGTCATGTCGGTCGTCTGCATCGGGTAGTAGCCCGATACCGTCCCGTACTGGTATTGCTGGGGCCGGACCTGCTGTCCGCTAAACTGCTGTGCTGAATACATTTATTTTTTCCTCCTTAATTTGGTTGATTACTTTATTACTCTTTGGCGGTAACACCCTTGAGCATCGGCGTGAGTAGGGCAAACATCATCACCATCATGATCATGGGCATCATGGCGGTGAACATTCCCCCGGTGGGATCAGTTGTCTGCGTCGGGTAATAGGCCGAGGGGCCGCTTACCTGCATGGCGCCGTACTGCCCGGGAGCTACCGGCCCGGTTACCTGCTGTGCTTTGAACATGCTTACCTCCTCGTTCAATTTCGTCTTAAGCTTCCTGTTTGCCCGATGTTATTTGGAGATGAGGTTCAGTTCATCGCCGCCGCGACGGCGACAAACCGGTTAAAGGCGGTACCCCAAAAATTACATCAAGCGTTGAGAATGCTACTCGAACATGGCGCGCTTGTAGCCGGCGACCACGATCTCACCCTTCCCATCGACACCGT
>CAYOKF010000339.1:0-1667 GCA_964404475.1 uncultured Dehalococcoidaceae bacterium
CACCCTCACCAGTGAGACGTATCCCGTTGCCATCATCAACCCCAAGTAGCACGTTGACCGTGATATGCCGCCTATATTTCTGTACACCTGTACCTTTACAATCCTGGCAAGGCTCGGTAATAATCCTGCCCTCACCATGACACTGGCCACAAACAGCGGTATTGATGAACTGACCAAAGAGGCTACGCTGTACCCGGCGTATCTGACCAGTGCCCTCGCAGCTGGGACATCGGCTGGCCTGACTACCCGGCTTAGAGCCGGTACCACGGCATGTGGAACATACCTCATTGCGTGTTACATCTATCTGCCTTTCACAGCCCAGGGCTGCTTCTTCAAAAGAGATGGTAATTTTGTGGCGTATGTCGTCACCGCCCCTGGGTGCCTGGCGAGTCGATGTGCTTGTTCCACCAAAAAAGGCTTCAAATATGTCTCCAAAGCCGCCAAAGTTACCAAAGTCAACTCCCTCAAATCCCCGCCCAAAGAAGCCCTCGGCACCACTATGCCCATAGCGGTCATAGACAGCACGCTTGCTGGAATCCGAGAGTACTTCGTAAGCCTCATTTACTTCCTTGAACTTGTCCGTAGCCCCGTCCTCGCGATTGCGGTCGGGATGATACTCAAAAGCCAGCTTACGAAAAGCCTTCTTTATTTCCTCATCGGTGGCGTCTCTGGAAACACCCAGAACCTCATAGTAATCCCGCTTCACTGCCATTTTGTTTACCTATCCTACCAAGTCACCTTATGAAAAATATGAAGATGCCAAAGCTGAAATCCAGGAAAGAAATCATTTAAAAAGGCACACTACCAAGTATATGATACTAGCGGGGTTAAATGATTGTCAACCAAGGTAACCCTGAAAGTTGAGATGTGATGAGGCCAGGCTAAGTCAAACCTAATACTGCGGAGCCGACCAACTTACTGTTTTTCGCTTTATGATAAAGGCGAAGACAGCCGCCAAAAATTCAAGTATGCCTTGAATGAGGAAAAATGAATAATAGCTATGTGTCAGCTCAAAGGTGACACCGCCAGCGTAGGCACCTATCGCCATACCAACCATGTGACACGATAGTGTCACCCCGATTATTGTCCCCATCCGCACATAGCCGAAAAGGTCAGCGACCAGCCCTAAAGAGAGCGGCGCCGTAGTGAACCAGCCGAAGCCGAATAGAGCCATGGCAACATAGAGTATCCACAGTGAACCGCCCCCGAGAAGAATGGAGAAGACCACAACTATAAAGGATACGCTGCGAATAAAATGAGTCAATGCCAGCACCCTGTTTCTGGCCACCTTGTCAGACATATGCCCCGTAACCAGAACACCAACCAGATTTACGCCTCCCTGGACACTCAAGAAGCTGGCACCAACCATCTCTGAATAACCAATGTCAGTAGCAAATATGACGACATGGGTCATCATGAAGCCACACCCAATGCCGCAGATGAACTGAGTGGCTATAAGCAACCAGAAAGAGATATCCCTGGCAGCTTCGGACAGGCTGCTGCCCGCCTCTAACCCTGACTTAGTCTCCAGGGCACTACTTCTTTGCTGAGTGGATGAGTCAACCGGTACCGCTCTGCGGAGAGGTTCCCCATCTGGACCATAACCTTTGTCCTCAGGATTATCCCGTATAAACAGAGTCAGGGGCAGCAGTATTAGAAAGGTAATA
>CAYOKF010000340.1:0-1662 GCA_964404475.1 uncultured Dehalococcoidaceae bacterium
TAATGGCCAAGTGCCGTATAGGACACTTCGTTGAGGCGCAGGCATTGGAAGCGCTCGGCGTTGATTACATCGATGAATCGGAAGTGCTTACCCCCGCCGATGAAAGTCACCATATCAATAAGCATGATTTCAAGGTTCCTTTTGTCTGTGGCTGTCGTGACCTCGGTGAAGCCCTGCGCCGTATCGGTGAGGGCGCCGCCATGATTCGAACCAAGGGTGAAGCTGGCACCGGTAATATTGTTGAGGCGGTGCGGCACATGCGCGCCGTGATGGATGGTATTCGCCGGTTAACCGGTGCCCCCCAGGATGAACTGATGACAATGGCAAAAGAAATGGGCGCCCCTTATGAGCTGGTCGTAACGGTGCATAATGACGGGAAGCTGCCGGTAGTAAACTTTGCCGCCGGTGGCGTGGCCACTCCGGCTGATGCTGCCCTGATGATGCAACTGGGCGCCGATGGTGTTTTTGTCGGCTCGGGCATTTTTAAATCGAACAAACCGGCTGACAGAGCCAGGGCGGTTGTCAAGGCGACCACTCACTATAGTGACCCGGAGATTATTGCTGAGGTATCAAAGAACCTGGGAGAGGCGATGCCTGGCCTGGACATCAAGCAAATTCCGGAAGAGGAACTGCTGGCACAGCGAGGATGGTAATATGAAAATCGGCGTCCTTGCCTCGCAAGGAGCCTTTGCCGAGCATATAGCGGTATTAAACCGACTGAACGTAGAAGCTGTGCCCGTCCGCTTGCCCCGGGAACTTGAGGGGCTGGACGGGCTGATTATTCCCGGCGGGGAAAGTACCTCCATCGGCAAGTTGATGCTTGATTATGACCTGACCGGCCGGATAAGGGATCTGGTCAGGGAGGGGCTGCCTGTTTTTGGCACCTGCGCCGGTATGATAATCATGTCCGGTAAGATTTCGCATTCCAATACGGAACCGTTGGGAGTAATGGATATTTCCGTCAGGCGCAACGCCTTCGGCCGGCAGAGGGAAAGCTTTGAGGCTGAGCTGTCAATACCGGTGCTGGGCGCTACCCCGTTTCCGGCTGTTTTCATTCGCGCCCCGGCAATTGAGCGGACAAATGGCTCGGTAGAAGTCCTGGCCAGGCTGGCCGATGATACCATAGTTGCGGCCAGGCAGGGTAAGCTACTGGTTTCGGCTTTCCACCCTGAGCTGACCAGCGACCTGCGATTTCATCAGTATTTTCTGGATATCGTGAGCGGGAAACGGTAAAAATATTGGTGGAGGGGTCTTGCAGAAGTTAATTACTGATGATATGGATGCCCTGCTCGGCATTCTGCCGCCGCGTATCCACCAGCCGTTATGCCAGCAGCCGAACATCAGCGAGCTGTTGGAAGTGGTGCTGGACCTGGGCCGCTCCCCGGAAGCGCGTTTTACCCATCGTGAACAGGTTCTTGACCAGCAGGAAGTTGATGAGCAGGACATTGACCATGTGGTCTCCCGTATCAGTAGTTTTGGCGGTGACAACCGGGCCGGGATTGAGCGCACCCTGCATCGTATCTCGGCGATTCGCAATCGTAAGGGGCGTATTGTCGGGCTTACCTGCCGGGTAGGCCGGGCTGTCTTCGGCACCATCAAGGTTATCGAAGACCTGGTACAATCAGGCAAGAGCGTCCTTTTGCTGGGACGCCCGGGGGTTGG
>CAYOKF010000341.1:0-1661 GCA_964404475.1 uncultured Dehalococcoidaceae bacterium
AGCTACTTAATAATAACGAGTAAGGAAGAACTGGCGGATTATTGGCTGGAATAAGTTCATTATTCAACAGTGCCGGCAACTATACCGGCGTTCTGAAGCCTTTGCCCAGTGCGCTGTTAACCTTTATCGGACTCTGTGCAGCTATTATTGCTGGCCAAGGACAAATATCCTGGAAGCTGTTAATTGTGGCGATAGCAATCTGGTTAGCTGCGGCTGGTGCTAATGGCTTGACCAATTACCTGGACCGGGATATTGATGCCCGCATGCAGCGCACCAGAAACAGGGTTTTGCCGGCAAAGCGCATTTATCCGGCGCGGAAGGTATTACCCTTGATTGTGGGGCTGATTGTTATTGGTCTGGCCCTGGCCTGGTATCTGCACCCTTTTGCTTTTCTGGCTGACCTGGTGGGTACTATCGTGGCGGCGACTTGGCGTAAAAAGGTTACCTGTGTCTATCCGCAGGGGTTGATTGCCAGTTGCGCGCCGGTGCTGATGGGGTGGTTCGCCGTCAAGCCGGTTTTTGGCTGGGAAATACTGCTTTTGTGTATTCTTATTGCCGCCTGGCTGCCGTTGCATGTTTGGAGTGTGATAATAGCACATCGTGAGGACTATCTACAGGCGGGGCTGACCTATTTCCCGATAAGTGTCCCGGTGAAAGATTCGGTAAAGGTGTTGCTGTTGTTTTCTCTGGTACTTTATGCAGCCTCGATTACTCTCTATTTTGTCGGCAACTTTGCCTGGCTTTATCTGGCGATGGTTAATTTGTTAGGTATCATGATGTTATACGGTAGTTCACGCCTGGTTATTTCGCGTAATATTGGGGACTCATGGCGACTGTACAAGTTGTCGTCCTTTCCCTATCTTGGTTTAATATTTCTCGCCATGTGCCTGGATATATGGCTGCTGGGTTAGGGGTCTTTAAGGTAAAGTAATGTGCCATAGTTTCAGCTTGCTCCAGACTGATTACGGCAGCGCCGCCCGTGCCGGTGAATTGTTAACGGCACACGGCCGGGTGCTTACGCCGGTTTTTGCCCCGGTGGGCAGTCAGGGGACCGTAAAGACGCTGACTCCCGGGGAGATTAAGGACGTTGGTTTTAATCTGGTGCTGGCCAATACCTACCACCTTTACCTGAGGCCGGGAATCAGTGTCATTGAGCAGTTGGGTGGCCTGCACGGGTTTATGGCCTGGGACAGAGCTCTGCTTACTGACAGCGGCGGCTACCAGATATTCAGTCTATCGCCGCTGTGCAGGGTAAACGATGAAGGGGTTACCTTCCGCTCCCATATTGATGGAAGCGAGCACTTCATGACTCCTGAAATGGCTATCAGTTACCAGGAAGCAATCGGCGCTGATATTATCATGGTACTGGATGAATGTCCCGCGCATGATGACAGCATTAAAAAGGTGCAGCAGGCGGTAGCACGGACACACCGGTGGGCGGTGAGGTGCCAGCGGGCGCAGCGGCGTGATGACCAGGCTCTATATGCTATTGTGCAGGGCGGGGTCTCTTCTGAGTTGCGCCGCCGATCGGCAGAATACCTCGCTTCACTTGACTTTGCGGGATACGCTATCGGCGGCTTGAGCATCGGGGAACCGAAGGAAATTACCCTGGCCATGATTGAGGACACCGTGCCTTTTCTTCCGGAGGACAAACCAAGGTA
>CAYOKF010000342.1:0-1618 GCA_964404475.1 uncultured Dehalococcoidaceae bacterium
TGAGGAGTAGGTTTTGAATCTAGAGCTATTTACACCGGAACTAATACTGGCAGGTGCCGCGATTGCAGTAATCCTGCTCGACCTGTTTACCGAGCGTAAGGGACTGCTGACCATCGTCAGTATCACCGGCTTGCTGGTTTCTGCTATCTTCACGGCAGTCAACTGGAGCAGCGGTCCCCAGCTTATTTTCAATAATATGCTGGCGGTAGACCACTTTGCCCTCTTCTTCAAGCTGCTCTTCCTCGGTATCGCCGCCCTGGTTATTCTGTCATCGGTCGACTACGTGGCTAAATTCAGTCGCTTCCAGGGTGAATACCACGCCCTGGTGCTTATCTCGGCGCTGGGTATGATGCTGATGGCAGCCACCACCGATTTAATTGCCATTTATGTCGCTCTGGAAATGACCAGCATCTCCCTTTATGTCCTCGCCAGTTTCCTTAAAGACCCGAAATCAACCGAATCCTCGCTGAAATACCTCCTACTGGGAGCGGTATCATCCGCAGTGCTGCTTTACGGTATGGCAATGGTCTTCGGTTTTACCGGCACCACCCAGCTCAGCGGAATCGCCGGAGCCATTGCAGGTGTCCAGAGTGTCGCTGACAACCCGGCGCTGGTTGCCGGCATCGTAATGCTGATTGCCGGCTTCGGCTTTAAAATTGCTGCCGTACCCTTCCAGATGTGGGTACCGGATGTCTATGAAGGCGCACCCACGCCGATAGTCGCCTATCTATCGGTAGGCAGTAAAGCGGCTGGCTTTGCCGTTATCCTGCGTGTCTTTTTCTCTGCTTTCAGCCTCCCCGAATGGCTGAGCTCGGACTGGGGGGTAATCTTCGCGGTACTGGCAGCCACAGGCATGTTTATCGGCAACCTGACCGCCCTGCCCCAGGTTAATATCAAGCGCATGCTGGGTTACTCCAGCATAGCCCAGGCAGGTTACCTGATGGTAGGACTGGCTGCCATGGGATTTACCGCCACCACCGACACCATCGGGCAGAGTACCGTCCTGTTCTTCCTGACCGGTTATGCTTTTGCCAACATGGGCGCTTTTATCGCTATCATTGCCATCTCAAACAATATTAAGAGCGACCTCATTGAAGATTATGCGGGGATGGGTAAGCGGGCACCGATGCTAGCCCTTGGTCTGACATTATGCCTGGTCTCCCTGATTGGTATGCCGCCGGCGGCAGGCTTCATGGCAAAATTCTACGTCTTCAGCGGCGCTGTCCAGAACGGCTTGACCTGGCTGGTTATCATTGCTGTAATTAATAGCGTAATATCAGCCTTCTACTACCTGCGTGTCGTCAAGGTAATGTGGCTCAAAGAGCCATTTATCGAGGAAAAGATAAAATCTTCCGGCGCCCTGCGCGTAGCCCTGTTTTTCGCCTCCATTGGTGTCCTGGTGCTGGGTATTGTTCCCGGCTTCTTCATGAAGCTTGCGGAATGGGCAGCAAAGATATTCACTCTCTAGCTTCCCTGGTAAAGAACCCCCAAAATATATTATTCCCTTATCCCCATTCAACACACCGGGCATCCGCTTATTTACCCCAACCCGCCTTCCTGAATCTTATCGTGTAATTTCAGAAATTACCTAGGCTTGTATCCAGGATAAACCCCTCCC
>CAYOKF010000343.1:0-1614 GCA_964404475.1 uncultured Dehalococcoidaceae bacterium
ATGAAGGCAAAATTGCCCAAGGCGGGCAAGAGGGTGAACACATCTATGGGCAAGGCGACCGTTGTCGGGAGCAATCCAATCAAAGAAACGATAATGGTCGAGCTGGACAGTGACGCAACCGTAGAATTGCCTCTTAGCGAGATCTCGACGGGAGATGAGGCATAGAACAGAGCCAGCCAGCCATCACTGGAACAGGTATTTCCCCCATTCTACCCTGGCTTCCCGGAAATGGTAGGGGATAAAAAAGTGCCTGTCTTTGGGCTGGGACGGAGTATTCAGTAATTTCATCCCCGCCTCTTTGGGGGTCCTGCCCGCCTTGCGTCGATTACAGGTGGCGCAGGCAGCAACCACGTTTTCCCATGTATGCTGACCACCTCGATAGCGAGGCACAACGTGGTCCAGAGTAAGCTGCCGGGTTTCCTTGCCGCAATACTGGCAGGTATAGCGGTCCCTGTTGAAAATCTCAGTTCTGATCAGCTTTCTTTCCCGGCGCGGACGCCTGACCGGAAAATCCAGGCGGATTACTGAAGGTAAGGGGAAGGTTTCAGCCACCGCGTGAATATAACCCACGCCATCCTCCAGCATCTCTGCTTTGCCGCGGTTCAGCAGCACCAGGGCCCGCCGGGCACGGCAAATTGTAAGAGGCTCGTAGCTCTGATTCAGCACCAGCACCGGATAGTTGACCATCTTCCAGACTTCTTCCTAAACAGAGGCTACTTTATTTTACTCCCAAACATTACGAAGGCGCAAGACGATTATTTATCAGCCTGCCCAAAGCTATAGATGGTGAACATGCTATAATACCACCATGAAACGAGAACTCGTGGACATTCTGGTCTGCCCGGTATGCCAGGGGAAGCTGGAACTCAGCACAGATGAGGAGAACGAGGCAGAAATAGTTACCGGCTCCCTCTATTGCCACGGGTGTGGCGTCAATTATCCTGTAATAAATGCCACCCCCCCACTTTTTGCCGCCGGAGAAGCAACCCTAGTCTTTAGAATAGGCAGCACCCGACTGGGGAGACTCCCAGGTCTCGACACTGGATATGAAAACAGGAACCCCGCTAAGCCTATCCCGAAGCTCAATATAAATAGTAGCTGCGATATTCTCCGAAGAAGGGTTTATCTTATCAAACGGCGGTACGTCATTGAGACAGGTATGGTCAAACCTGGCTAAAATATCTCTCAGGTGCCGCTTTAGCTTGGTAAAATCGTAAGCCATGCCGGTGTCATCAAGCGTGGCAGCTTTTAACCTGGCAACCACTCTGAAACGGTGCCCGTGCAGAGCCTCGCACTTACCCTCATAGCCCCGCAGAAAATGGGCGGCATCAAAATGTTCCTCTACGGATATCTCGTACATCCTGCCTCCTTCGTCATTCTCCCAGTTTAAGCACGCCCTGTTTTTCCCTCACGCCCTCCGCCAGCTCCTTAACAGCCTTACCGCTTACCGGATGCACCGCATCGGGAGCAATCTCCGCCAGAGGAATAAGAACAAAGGTTCTCTCCGCCATCCTGGGATGAGGAATGACCAGCTCCGGTGTTTCCATGACCTCATCACCGTATAGCAAAATATCTATATCAATCGGGCGAGGCGAAGAGGATCTACCCGTCCTG
>CAYOKF010000344.1:0-1609 GCA_964404475.1 uncultured Dehalococcoidaceae bacterium
GACAATGCTGCCCGCGGAGAAAGCCATGCTGCTATTGATTGATAACTACGATAGCTTCACCTATAATCTTTATCAATACCTGAGTGAGCTTGGGGAGGAGGTGGCAGTGGTACGTAATAACAAGATAACCCTCGAAGATATTGAAAATATGGAGCCGCAGCGGATACTCATCTCGCCTGGCCCCTCCACACCACTGCACGCCGGCATATCAAACGATGTTATCCGGCATTTCAGTTCCAGACTTCCTATTCTCGGCGTCTGCCTGGGGCATCAGTGCTTCGGCTACAGCTACGGCGGCATAATCGAAACAGCCGAAAAAATCATGCACGGCAAGTCTTCCCTGATACACCACGAAGGAAAGGGCGTTTTTTCCGGTCTGGCTAATCCCTTCTCAGCAATCCGCTACCATTCGCTGGTAGTACGACGCGAGGGGCTGCCCGACTGCCTGGAAATAACCGCCTGGACAGATGACGGCACCATTATGGGCTTGCGGCACCGCCAGTATCCCGTGGAGGGCGTCCAGTTTCATCCGGAATCATTCATGACGGAGATGGGAAAAGAATTATTAAGTAATTTCCTGACGAGAGCAAACCTAAATGATTAAGGAAGCTATCGGGGCATTGATAGAAGGCCATTCTCTGAATATCGAGGAAGCTGCACAGGTCATGGAAGAGATAATGCAGGGCGAGGTTACCCCTGCTCAGTTCGGCGCCTTTGTCACCGCGCTCAGGTTAAAGGGAGAAACGGTTGATGAAATCGCCGGGCTGGCCAGCTCCATGAGAGCCAGAGCAATTCCGGTAAAAATAGACGGGCCGTTAATTGATATTGTCGGCACGGGGGGCGATAACGCCGGCACCTTCAACATTTCGACAGCAGCCGCTTTCGTCGCCGCCGGCGCCGGTTTTAAAGTAGCCAAACACGGCAACCGCGCCATGAGCAGCCACTGCGGCAGTGCCGATGTTCTGGAGGCACTGGGCATTAAAATAGACCTCGGCGCCGAGCAGGTACAGAAATGCATTCAGGAAGCCGGCATAGGCTTCATGTTCGCCCCCTTGTTCCACCCGGCGATGAAATATGCGGCGGCTCCCCGTCGCGAAATCGGCATCCGCACCGTTTTCAATATTCTCGGCCCGCTGACCAACCCCGCCCGTGTCCAATACCAGGTCCTGGGCGTTCCCAGCGAGGAACTGGGAGAAAAGATTGCCCTTGCCCTCCTCCTCCTGGGCATCAAACACGCCCTGGTGGTACACGGTCTGGACGGGATGGATGAAATCTCGATTACGGGCAGGTCAAGAATATGGGAGATTGCAAAAAATAAAGAATTACGCGATTACCAGATATCCCCCGAAGACATCAGCCTCTCAAGAGCATCAGCCGACACTATTCAAGGCGGCACAGCCGAGGAGAACGCAGTGATACTGCGTAATGTGCTGGCTGGTGAAAAATCTCCGAGGCGAGACGTGGTGCTGATGAACACTGCTGCCGCCTTAGTCGCCGGTGAAAAAGCAGCCACGATAGCAGAAGGCACAGCGCTGGCCGGCGAGGTGATAGATAACGGTAATGCAATGGAGAAACTGGAAAAGCTGATTGAGCTCAGCCGGAGCCTGGT
>CAYOKF010000345.1:0-1596 GCA_964404475.1 uncultured Dehalococcoidaceae bacterium
ATACTATATTAGCCGAAAGTATGCTTCCTGCCAACAAGCCAATTTTTGAGGGCTAAAGAGGGCTGTGATATAATATTAGCTTGAGGGGTATTGATTATGCAAAACCGGCTGGACAGTATAGAAAAGCGCTACGAAGAGCTGGACAAACAGATGGCGAAGCCTGAAATAGCCTCCGACCTGAAGAAGCTGCAGCCTCTTGCCCAAGAAAGGGCCAGCCTCGAAAATATCGTCGCCGGATATCGGGAATATAAAGCGGCATCGAAGTCACTAGAAGAAACAAGATCGATGCTGGATGAAACTCTGGATGAAGATATGCTGGCTCTGACCAGGCAGGAGATAGATGGGCTTGAGGTAAAATTAGACCGCTTGCAGGAGGAACTGAAGCTCGCACTCCTGCCCAAGGACCCCAATGATGAGAAGGATATCATTGTAGAAATCCGGGCAGGGGCGGGTGGTGACGAGGCAGCGCTGTTTGCTGCCGACCTCTTTCGCATGTACAGCCGCTACGCTCAAGTCAGAGGCTGGAAGGTAGATATTATCAGCATGAATGAGATTGGCATCGGCGGTTTCAAAGAAGTCGTGTTTGAAATAAAGGGCAAGGGCGCTTACAGCCGCTTGAAGTATGAAAGCGGGGTGCACCGGGTGCAACGGGTGCCCACCACGGAGTCTTCGGGCAGAATCCACACCTCAACGGCGACGGTAGCAGTACTGCCGGAGGCTGAGGAAGTAGAAATATCTGTTAATCCCGATGACCTCAAGATTGATATCTTCCACAGCGGCGGCGCAGGCGGACAGAATGTAAACAAGGTGGCAACAGCCGTCCGCATCACTCACCTGCCCACGGGTATGGTCGTTGCCTGCCAAGATGAGCGTTCGCAATTGCAGAACAAGCTCAGAGCGATGGCCGTACTGCGCGCCAGGCTTTTGGACATAGAGCAGCGCAAGCAGGAAGAAAAGATAACCAGAGAACGACGCACCCAGGTAGGTACCGGCGACCGCGCGGAAAAGATAAGAACCTATAACTTTCCCCAAGACCGGATTTCCGACCACCGCATCAACCTGACACTTCACAGCCTCCCCCGAATTCTGGCGGGGGATCTTGACGAACTTATTGATACCCTGGCCACCACCGACCAGGCGAGACAACTAAAGGAACAGGTAGCGTGACCCTGAAACAGACCCTCAGCCAGGCTCGAGAAATTCTCGCGGCTGGAAACGTTGAAGAGCCCTCTCTGGAGAGCGAGCTGCTGCTCAGATATGCCCTGGAGCTGGATAGGGTTCAGCTGTATCTCGAGCTGGATAATGAGCCAAGCCCCCAGCAGGAAGCAACCTTCTGGCGTCTGGTTGAGCGGCGCCGTAGCGGTGAGCCGACAGCCTATATAACCGGACACCGCGAGTTCTACGGGCTCGATTTCCATGTCGACTCCGGTGTTCTCATACCACGGCCCGAAAGTGAGTTGCTCGTAGAAAAGGCTCTTGAACTGGCGCGGCATCAAACTATAATAACTATTGCTGAAATCGGCACCGGCTGTGGCGCGATTGCCATCAGCCTTTCTCTGAATCTGCCACGGGCTAAAATCTATGCTACCGATATTT
>CAYOKF010000346.1:0-1552 GCA_964404475.1 uncultured Dehalococcoidaceae bacterium
TTTGCGTACATGCTCTGGCACATAGGGTAAGAGAGCCAGATGCCGCGCTCTCTTGATAGCTACTGCCAGGATGCGCTGGTGTTTTGCACAGGTGCCAGTACGGCGGCGAGGCTCAATCTTGCCTCTATCTGATATATAGGGACGCAATTGTCCTGGATTCTTATAGTCTATTTCTTCAACCTTATCCCTGCAAAAGGAACAGACCTTGCGCTTTGGCACATATCTTCCCTTAGTCGTCCTTCTGCCTCTTATTTCTTTTGCCCTTACCATAAATAACCTCTATAATTTTCTATCCGAAATTAAAAAATCAGTATTAGAACGGGATATCATCCGGCTCTACTAAATCTGACACTACACTATCCTCTCGCCTATCCTCTTGCCTGTCCTCCAGCATCCCGCCTGACGCTCGTCTGTCCAGAAAAATTACCCGGTTGGCAATCACTTCAATTCGAGATCGCTGCTGGCCGTCCTGACCTTCCCAGTTACGCGTATGTAGCCTGCCCTCAGCATAGACCAGCCTGCCCTTACCCAGAAACTGATTGCACTGTTCTGCCAGCCGGTTCCAGGCTACAATATTAAACCACTCTGTCTCCTGCTTCCGCTCACCTTCAGGGGTGGTATATACCCAGTTAGTAGCCACAGAAAAAGAGGTTACAGGCCTGCCGTTAGGAGTGAAACGCATCTCAGGTTCGCTCCCAACATTTCCGATAACAATCACTTTATTCAAGCTAGCCATTTTCCTACCTCGCCATAGACGCCGGGAGTTGGATAATCCTGATACTAATCACCTAACTTTATCAACATATGCTTCAGAATATCTTCCGAAATCTGAAGGCTTGCTTCGAGCTCCCTGGTGCGTGATGGGCTCATCTTAAACCGCGCCAGCATGTAGGTGCCCTCAAGGAAATGCCGTAATTGATAAGCCAACTTCTTCTTGCCCCACCGCTCTACATCGGAGACAGTACCACCTCTATCGGTAATATATTGGCTAACACTGCTTACTGTATTCTCCAGAGATTCTTCATCAACCTCTGGATTAACAATTAAAACCAGCTCATAGTCACGTACTCGGTTATCGTCTTCCTTCTTTAATACCGCTTTTTTCCTAGTTGTCATTGGCCTTCCCAGCAAATTTTATGTCATTATACCACAAAATACGGAATACAAACAATACCGGAGAATAATCTCCACATGTAAAGTAAATAGACAGAGATTATCTTGACAGGATACTCTGCCCCCTGATAGACTCTATTTAATGGAATGACTGCCCCTTAAATGGCGTTAAACGGCCCCGTGGTGTAGCGGTCTAACATGCCACCCTGTCACGGTGGAGATCGCCGGTTCAAATCCGGCCGGGGTCGCCAACTAATGCCGCTGGTATGCCACTCATCGAATAACTCGAGAAAAACGCCTGTTCCAGCCTCAGCTACGCAGCAATAAACCCACACCGTACACTTTAATCTTGTCAAGGAGCACTCTGGCCGTTTTATTTCTCTGTTCCTGGTTCAAGCATACCTTTGGAATATGGCACATGTTTGGCGATAACCTATCT
>CAYOKF010000347.1:0-1528 GCA_964404475.1 uncultured Dehalococcoidaceae bacterium
TGTTATTACCCATCCGTGCGATAGTGTTGACACCCATCTTACAGCCAGCCAGGTTAATACCCATCAATGTTGCCGCCCGCCCCAGGGCTGTATTAGCCGGATTGCCGGGGCTAAACAGTTGAATCCCTCGGTTCATGCCTATTTCTCTGGCTATCGGTCCACTCACGACATACATTTGACCACTGGAACAGTCCGAAGGCCCCCCTCTGGGGAGTGACAACTCAGCCATCGCCAGCAGCACCGGCATGTGCTCAGGCTTACATCCTGCCATCACCGCATTGATAGCTACTTTCTCTACCGTGGCTATAAATTCCACTGCCTCCAGCGACGCTTCTCCTGTTACCCTTATCTCGATTACCTCATCAGGGGCGTGGCTGGTTCCCTTTAGCATCTTGGCAACCCTTTCCTCGGTAGGTGGCGTCACCGGAAGCCCGTCAGTCATCAGTGCCACTGGTGACTTACCAGGCAGCCTGGGAAAGCGAGTAAGGTCACCCTCAAAGTATGCCTGGACCTCATCATAAGTTCCGGTCATGGCAATCCTTGGCTGCTCTGGTGGCTTGTAGATTCCTGACCACTTCTCCTTTTCAGTGAGGGGTCTGGTCAGAGCATCGATAAAATCAGGGATAAACTCCTTAAGACTGGTCACCGCAGTATCGGGGGTGGTCGACACCTGCCGTACCTCCGGCACACCTTCCCGCGAGGAAGTTTTTCCGGCAATGCCTTTGATATCCGCATGGTTCCAAATCTCTACTGCAACCGGAATACCTCTCTTTTCCGCTTGAGCCGCAACTCGGCCCGCCCATTCAGCAGCGCCCCCTCAGAAGGCATGACCAATTATGACCGCATCGCAAGCCTGTATTATGGCCCAATCCCGGTCAGTCAGGGGGCCGACACTATGGCCGCCCTCGGTTCTATGATATGTAACATTGCAGTCAGGGACAGCCTTTTTCAAATCAGGCGCTATTGATTCTATTGCCTCTTCGTTTCCTCCGTGCAGGTTGATAATACCCACTGTTTTACCGTTCAGAGTATCAAGGCGAGGGCAGAGACCCTGCACCTCCCTCTCTGCCTCCTGGGCCACCGGGTTTAGTACGGTATATACCTGTTCCTTTGATGATCCTTTTCGTTCCAAGGCGAACCTCCTTCTGACATTCTAATCAACCGACATTGAATGCTATATCCTAGTTAACGTCTCTGCTTTCTCATCGTTCATTAAGAGTATGACTTACCCTTCCATGAGTATTCCGTCTTCAGGTCTGGCGCTCTCTTACTTCAAATGCTGTCTTTCCATGATCCATTCGCTGAACGGCAAGCATACTATCCGGGATCCCCCACTTCAACTCGTAATGAGATAATCTTTACCCCGCACCCCTATGAGCGCTTAATTATACAACTCCGCCTGCCTGACCATCAAGCTCAATGACCCACTCGCCGCCAGTGACATTCAAGCCAGCAGTAACCCGCGTAAAGAAGAGCGATATTACGGCAAGACTAAAATGAATGAGGTCATACGGTTCCATTGACAATC